>DATDBD010000229.1:0-9182 GCA_036525015.1 Lysobacter sp. | reverse complement strand
GACCAGCAGCGCCGCAAGACGCTCGGCGCTGCCTTCGGCGTGAACCAGGAACAACGACGGCTCGCACAGCTCGAGTTCGAGCAGGCGCGGGCTGCCGTCGCTTTCGCGGATCAGGTCGACGCGGGCGTAGGCAAGTGGCCGCTGGAGTTGCAGGCGCGCCGCGGTGGCCGCCAACACGCGTTCGCCGAGAGCCAGTTCTTCCTCGCCAGGCGTGCGCGGCGTAATGGCCTCGGCTGCAAACAAATGCGCGGTGGGCCCCTCGTCGCGTCGCAACAGCGGGCCCTTGCGGATCGCGTGGCTGAAAGTGCCGGCGAAGTACATCAGGGCGGTTTCGCCATCGTGGTCGACCGACGCCAGATACGGCTGCAGCATTACGCTGCGGTCGGCATCCAGCAGGCGCGCGATGTGGTTGGCGGCGCCGAATTCCTGCTCGCGCGAATAGCGCTGCGCATCGCGCGAGCCCGCGCCCACGGCAGGCTTCACCACGAACTCGGTGACCTGTTCATGTGCTGCGAGGAACGCTTGCAGTGCGGGCAGCGGTTCCATGTCGGGTTCGACAAAGCTCGTCGCCACCACGTCGATGCCATGCGCGGCCAGCTCGGCCAGGTAATGCTTGTCGGTGTTCCAAAGCACGACCGGTAGCGGGTTGAGCAGGCGGGTCTGCGTCGACACGAGCGCGCACCAGTCCAGGAATTCGCGGAGCCGGTCGGTGTAGTCCCAGGTCGAGCGCAGCAGTACTGCGTCGAAGCGACCCCATGCGACGCTGGGGTCGTCCCAGGCACGCACCTGGGTATCGATGCCGGCGCGGGTGCAAGCATCGAGCAGCGGGGAAAGATCGTCGTCCAGGCCTGCGGCGGCGATCGCGGTGGCTAGAGCGAGGCGAGGCATGGCGGAAGTCTAGAGGCTGTCGGCGGCTCATGTCGTCGACACCGTCACCATGCCCGAAAGTACGGTGCGGCGCGTCATTGGGACGCGGTAAACTGCCGCATTCGAAACGATCCCCAACGGAGCCCGACCATGGCCGAGGTCGCGACGCGCGCCAAGACAAAGTTGTATCCCAGCGCCGCCGACGCGCTGAAGGGCGTGGTGGCCGACGGCCAGACGCTCGCGGTGGGAGGGTTCGGCCTGTGCGGCATCCCGGAGGCACTGATCGAGGCGCTGCGGGATTCCGGGGTGAAGGGTCTGACGGCCATTTCCAACAACGCCGGCGTCGATGGTTTCGGCCTGGGTCTTTTGTTGGCGACGCGCCAGATCCGCAAGATGATTTCGTCCTACGTGGGCGAGAACAAGGAATTCGAACGCCAGTTCCTGTCCGGCGAGCTCGAGCTGGAGTTCAATCCGCAGGGCACGCTGGCCGAGCGTCTGCGCGCCGGCGGCGCCGGCATTCCGGCGTTCTTCACCCGCACCGGCTTCGGCACGGTCGTTGCCGAAGGCAAGGAGACGCGCGAGTTCGACGGTCACCACTACGTGCTGGAAACCGCGCTCAAGGCCGACGTCTCGCTGGTGAAGGCATGGAAGGCCGACAAGGCCGGCAACCTCGTGTTCCGCAAGACCGCGCGCAACTTCAACCCGGCCTGCGCGATGGCGGGGGCGGTGTGCATCGCCGAAGTCGAACAGCTCGTCGAAGTGGGCGACATCGATCCGGACCACGTGCATCTTCCGGGCATCTACGTGGACCGCATCGTCCACAATCCGGCGCCCGAGAAGCGCATCGAGCAGCGCACCGTGCGCGCCGGCTGACCACACGACTACAGGACCCGACACCATGGCTTGGACCCGCGACCAGATGGCGCAGCGCGCCGCCCGCGAACTCACCGACGGCGCCTATGTGAACCTCGGCATCGGCCTGCCGACGCTGGTGGCCAACTTCATTCCGGAAGGGATGGACGTATGGCTCCAGTCGGAGAATGGCCTGCTCGGCATCGGTCCGTTCCCGACCGACGCCGACGTCGACGCCGACCTGATCAATGCCGGCAAGCAGACCGTCACGGCGCGCGCCGGCGCGAGCTACTTCGGCAGCCACGATTCCTTCGCAATGATCCGCGGCGGCCATATCGACCTGGCCATCCTCGGCGCGATGCAGGTGACCAACCAGGGCGACCTGGCCAACTGGATGGTGCCCGGCAAGATGGTCAAGGGCATGGGCGGCGCGATGGACCTGGTCGCCGGCGTCAAGCGCGTGGTCGTGCTGATGGAGCACACCGCCAAGAGCGGCGAGCACAAGATCCTTCCTGAATGCACGTTGCCGCTGACCGGCGTGGGTGTGGTCAACCGGATCATCACCGAACTGGCCGTGATGGACGTGACTGAACGCGGCCTGGAACTGGTGGAACTGTCCCCGGGCGTGAGCGAGGACGAACTGCGCGAGAAGACGGGCGTGCCCTTCGCCCGAACCTGATCCATGACATTGCTGCCGTATGAAAAAAGCCGCCTTCGAAGGCGGCTTTTTTCGTGGATCACAGGTTCTGGTAATTCGGTCCCGAGCCGCCTTCCGGCGTCACCCAGTCGATGATCTCGTACGGGTCCTTGATGTCACAGGTTTTGCAATGCACGCAGTTGGCCGCGTTGATCTGCAGCCGCTTGCCGGCTTCGTCGCTGACGATCTCGTACACGGCGGCGGGGCAGAAGCGCGTGCAAGGATTGTCGTACTCCTCGGCGCAGCGGGTCACGCAGATTGACGTGTCGCGCACCTTCAGGTGGACGGGCTGGTCCTCATCGTGCTCGGTGGCGGCGAAATACACGCCCTGCAGTCGGTCGCGCGGTGCGAGCGTGCGGACCAGGTAGTCGTGCTTGGGCTGCTCGTACTCGCCGACCTTGTTCAGCGACGACCAGTCCGGCTTGTTCTTCAGCGTCCATGGCGACAGGCCGGCGGTGATGGTTTCCCATGCGGCGTTGAGCATGCCGAACCACAGGCCGCGTTTGAAGCCGGGTTTGACGTTGCGGACCTTCTTCAGCTCGGCCATCGCATCGGAGGCGCGCAGCTTCGCGTCGAAGCCCTCAGGCGCAAGCTGCGAGGCCGCCAGGTGCTCGGCGGCCAGCATGCCCGAGCGGATCGCCTGGTGCGTGCCCTTGATCTTGGGCACGTTGAGCAGGCCGGCGGTGTCGCCGATCAGCAGTGCGCCGGGCATCTCGACCTTGGGCAGCGACTGCCAGCCTCCGGTGACGATGGCGCGCGCGCCGGCCGACAGGATGCTGCCGCCTTCGAGCAGCGGCTTGTTGAGCGGGTGGTTCTTCCACTGCTGGAAGGCTTCCCACGGCTTGTATTCCGGATCCTTGTAATCCAGGCCGCTGACATAGCCCAGGGCGATGCGGCCCTTGTCGAGGTGATATACGAAGCCGCCGGCGTACACCTGGCTGTCCGCGGGCCAGCCGAAGCTGTGCACGATCTTGCCGGGCTCCACCCGGTCTTCCGGCACCTGCCACAGCTCCTTGATGCCGATCGAGTAGCCCTGCGGGTCGCAGTCGGCATCGAGCTTGAATTGCTTGAGCAGGCGCTTGGTCAGGTGGCCGCGCGCGCCCTCGGCGAGCACGGTGACCTTGGCGCGGATGTCGATGCCTGGGGTGTAGCCGGGCTTGTGCGATCCGTCCTTGGCCACGCCCATGTCGCCGATGCGCACGCCGATGACCCGTCCGGTCTCATCGTGCAACGTCTCGGAAGCGGCGAAGCCGGGATAGATCTCCACGCCCAGCGCCTCGGCCTGCGGCGCCAGCCAGGCGCACATCGCGCCCAGGCTGACGATGAAGTTGCCGTGGTTGTGCATGCCCGGAGGGATCGGCAGGCGGCGGTGGCCGGTGTGGGTCAGCAGCCAGAACTCGTCGTGCTTGGCTGGCACGCAGATCGGCGGCGGATTGTCGCGCCAGCCCGGCAGCAGCGCGTCCAGCGGGCCGGGCTCGATCACCGCGCCTGACAGGATGTGGGCGCCGATCGTCGAGGCCTTCTCGATGACGCACACCGAGATCTCCGGATTGAGCTGTTTGAGCCGGATGGCGAACGACAAGCCGGCGGGACCGGCACCGACGGTAACGACGTCGTATTCCATGACGTCGCGTTCGATCGCGCTGTCCGGCTGGCTCATGGGTGACTCCGCTTGCGGCTGGCTGACTACAAGATGGGATTGTCGCGGGTTTGCGGCAGGTGCGGCAAATCGGCTTGCTCAAAATCGGCGTGCTAGCGTGCGCCCATGGCCCTGTCCGCGTTGCCATTGGCCGATGCCGAACTCGCTTTCGACCCCCACTGGCTGGGGGTGGACGAGGCCGACGCGCTGTTCGCCGCACTGCGGGAGCAGGTCGCGTGGGAAGTCCATCGCATCCGCCTGTTCGGCCGCGAGGTCGACTCGCCCCGCCTGAGCTGCTGGATCGGCGATCCCGATGCCAGTTACCGCTATTCGGGCGTGCGTTTCGAGCCTCGGCCGTGGCCGGAGGCCCTCCGGCCGGTGCGCCCTCGCCTGGAGCAGGCGCTGGGTCAGGGCTTCAACAGCGTACTGGCCAACCTCTACCGAGACGGCCGCGATGCGATGGGCTGGCACAGCGACGCCGAGCCCGAGCTGGGGGCGCGTCCGGTCATCGCCTCGATCAGCCTGGGCGCCGCGCGGCGCTTCGCCTTCCGGCACCGCCAACAGCCGGAACGCAGGCTGTCATTGGAGCTCCCGCATGGCTCGCTGCTGGTAATGGCGGGGGACACCCAGCGCTTCTATCGCCACTGCCTGCCGCGCACGACCAAGCCGCTGGGTGAACGCATCAACCTGACATTCCGCCGGATCCTGCCGGATTGAACTGCCTCTGGTGGCGGGCCCGCCCGCTAGCGGGCTGAGGCGGCCGCCGGACTCGCGCCGCTGGTCAGCGTCCAGCCGGCCAGGCCGCGGGTGATGGAGGCCAGTGACTGCTCAAATGCCGCCACTACGTCCGGCACGCCCGTGCTGGCGGCCGGCGTGGCCTCCAGGAAGGTACGTGAGGCGACCACTTTCTGGGACCGGGCATCCATCAGCTTGGCCGACACTTCGATCGTGGCGGCCGGTACGGAAGCCTGTGCGTAGTCGGATTCGAAGCGGCGCAGGTCGAGCACCAGCTTGTAGTCGGGATCGAGCCCGCTGCCCTGGCGGGCCACGGCCGCGATCCGGCCCGAGTCCTCGAGCGTGCGCAGCAACGCATCCTCGATCATCGTCGTGGGCGACTTGGCCCAGCGTGCGCCTTTGTAGATCTGCATTTCGTTGGGGCTGGGCCTGACCGCGATGCGCAGGCTGTCTGTCCCCCGTGGCGCGGTGGGCGAGGCGATCATCAGTTGCCAGGCCACCGTTGGCCAGGCGGGATCGGCCTGCACGCGGGGGTCGGGCGCGTAGATCGTGCTCGGGTCGCGTGGCTTGTCGCTGATCAGCAGCGAGGTGCAGCCGCAGGCCAGCGCCACCAGCGCTACGCCAAAACCCAGGCGCAGCACGCGCAACGTGCGTCGGATACCGGATGTGGACGATCGCAGCATCATTGTGGCTCGAACTCCTTGGGCGCGTCGCGTCCGAGAAGGTAGCGGGTGGGGTTGTTGTCGAGGCGGTCGCTGATCCTGCGCAGGTCGTGCACCAGGGCGCGCAACTCGGTGAGGGTCGGGCCGAGCTGGCCCAGGCCGTCGGTGGTGAAGCTGCGGATGGCGGCGCGGTTGTCGGTGAGGATGCCATTGGCGCCGTCGGCGGTCGAATCGAGCTTGCCGAGCGTGCTGTCGAGCTTGGCGATGAGAACCGGCAGCTTGTCGACCAGCTCGCGATCGACGTCCTCGATGGCGCGATTGGTCGTGGTCAGCGTCTTGCTGAGCTGCTCGCTCGACTGGCGCGCATTGGCGATCAACGCGCGCAGGTCCTCGCGCTGGGCCGCGATCGAGCCGGTCAGCGCCTCGATGTTCGCCAGCGTGGCGGATACGTGCCGGACGTTCTCGTCGCTGAGCACCTGGTCCATGCGCGCGACCAGGCGGTTGGCGGTGTCGGCGATGTTCTGCAGCGCGGAGGCCTCGGTCTGGATCACCGGGATCTCGCGGCGATCCACATCGGACAGCGCCGGACTTCCCGGGCTGCCGCCGGTGAGCTGGATGATCGGCGTGGCGGTGATGCTCGGGATCGAGATCTTGGCGCGGGTGTCGGCCTTGACCGGCGTGTTGGCCTGCACGCGCAGTTGGGCCAGCACGCGACGCGGATCGTCGGGAGCCAGGCGAAGGGTCTCCACGGTTCCGACCGAAATGCCGTTGTACTGGACCGAGCTGCCTTCCGACAGGCCGGTGACCGGCTCGTTGAAGATCACCGCGTACTGGCGCCATTCCTTTTCTGACGAGTACTTGGCGGCCCACAGCGCGAACAGCAGCAGCAACAGCGTCACGATCAGCGTGAACGCACCGATGAGGACGTAATTGGCCTTGGTTTCCATGTCATCTGCCCTCGCGAGCGTCGCGCGCGGCTCGCGCGCGTGGTCCGTGGAAGTACTCCTGTATCCACGGGTGATCGATCTGTTCGACCTCGTGCAGCGGCGCGCAGGCGATGACCTTGCGGTCGGCCAGCACGGCGATGCGGTCGCAGATAGCGTACAGGGTGTCCAGATCGTGCGTGATCAGGAACACGGTCAAACCCAGTGCCTGCTGCAGCGTGCGGATCAGGCGGTCGAAGGCGGCCGCGCCGATCGGGTCGAGCCCGGCAGTGGGCTCGTCCAGGAACAGCAGCGGCGGATCCAGCGCCAGCGCACGCGCCAGGCCGGCGCGCTTGCGCATGCCGCCGGACAGCTGTGAGGGCAACTTGCTGATCGCATCGGCGGGCAGCCCCGCGAGTTTCACCTTCAGCAGCGCCAACTCGTAGCGCCAGCTCTCGGGCAGATCGGCGTGGTACTCCTTGAGGGGGACCTGCACGTTCTCGCCGACGGTCAGCGAGGAGAACAGGGCACCGTCCTGGAACAGCACGCCGGTGTTGCGCTCGATCATGCGCCGCAGTTCCGGATCGTCGCTGCGGGCATCGAGGCCCAACACTTCGATCTCTCCTGCGTCGGGTGTGCGCAGGCCGAGGACCGACCGCATCAGCACCGACTTGCCCGAGCCGGACCCGCCCACCACGCCGAGGATCTCGCCGGGCCGCACATCCAGATCGAGGTCTTCGTGCACGACCTGCTCGCCGAAGCGATTGGTCAGGCCGCGCACGCGCACGATGGGGGCTACGGGCTCGTTGGTAGGGGAAAGCTGCGCGGCCATCAGAAGCCCATCTCCATGAACCAGATCGCCGCGAACGCATCGATCGCGATCACGATCGAGATGGCCTGCACCACGCTCGAAGTGGTGCGCTCGCCGACCGATTGCGCGGTGCCTTCCACCTGCAGGCCTTCCAGGCAGCCAATCAGGCTGATAACCAGCGCGAAGAACGGCGCCTTGGCCAGGCCGACCAGGAAGTGGCGAAGTTCCATCGTATCGTGCATGCGTGCCAGGTACTGCTGGGGCGGGATGTCCAGGCCGTAGGCGCCGACCACCAGGCCGCCGAGCAGGCCGAAGACCATGGCCACGAAGGTCAGCAGCGGCAGCATGATCAGCAGCGCCAGCACGCGCGGGATCACCAGCAGGTCGATCGGGTCCATGCCGAGCGTGCGGATCGCATCGACCTCTTCGCGACTCACCATCGCGCCGATCTGCGCGGTGAACGCGCTGGCGGTGCGGCCGGCCAGGATGATCGCGGTCAACAGGCCGCCGAACTCGCGCAGGAACGCGATGCTGACCAGTTCCACGACATAGATGGTGGCGCCGAAATCGCGAAGGATGTTGGAGCCCAGGAACGCCACCACCGCGCCGACCAGGAAGCAAAGCAACGCCACCAGCGGAACCGCATCGAGTCCCACCTGCTCCATGTGGAAAACCGTCGCGGTCGGACGGAACCGCGTCGGCTCGCGGAACATCCGCACCAGCTTCAGCAGCACCTCGCCGAAGAAGCCGATCAGCGCCCGTGCCTCGTTCCAGTCGTCCTTGACGGCGTAGCCCAGGCGGGCCAGTGCCGCCGACACGCCGTATTCACGCCGTCCTTTGGGCCGGTCGTCGGCGACGTCCTCGATCGCTTCCACCAGGGCGCGGTGCGAGTCGTGGAAAGTGAAACCGGTGAAATCGAGTTCGCGGCGCCGGGCGAAACGCAGCAACTGCAATACGGCCGCCGTATCCAGGCGTTCGACGCCGGTCGCGTCGATGCTGACCGCTTCGCGGGGCGCACCCGCCAGCAGATCGCCGATGGCGAGGGCGTGCTCGAGGGTCCAGCTTCCGCTCAATCGCAACCGCGACGGCGGCTGGCCGTCGAGGGCGATCTGCGGTGGCGTAGTCGCTGAGGTAACGGTCATCGGGGCCTCGGGATGCAGGATACAGGCTCGGGCCTGCTTCGTGAGTACCGTGTGGGCGCCGCGGGGATCGCACTGCGCCACCTGTCATGGCCCTGCGCGCGCATGCGATGCTTCGCGCCATGCAAAGCCCCGCACCCCTGAGTTCCGTCAGTTACGCCGACAGGATCAACTTCGTCGTCGAGTTGGCCGAGCGCCTGCACGCGTACGGCACGACAGCGCAACGCCTGGAAGGTGCCGTAACCGCGGTCGCGCATCGGCTGAAGCTGGAATGCGAGCCCTGGTCCAATCCGACGGGGATGATCCTGACCTTCAGCGATCCGAAGCGGCCCCTCGGCGACAGCGACACCACGCGCGTGATCCGGCTGCCGCCTGGGGAGACCGATCTCTACCGGCTGGCCGAAACCGATCGCATCGCCGAGGACGTGATGGCCGGACGCCTGGGCCTGGCCGAGGCGCACGCGCAGATGAGCGCGCTGGATCGGCCGCCGTCGCGGCGCCACCGTGCCATGCAGGTCCTGGGTTTCGGACTGGCGGCGACGGGCATCGCCGGGCTGCTGCGCCTGCCGTGGCTCGACATCGGCGTGGCCGGACTCAACGGGCTGCTGATCGGCCTGTTCGTGCAGCTGTCCGAGTCGCGGCCCACCGTCAAGGAAGCGCTCGAGGCGGTCACCGCCATGATCGCGGCCAGCGTTACGTTGCTGGTCGCGTCCCTGGTCGCGCCGCTCAACCAGAACACGGTGATCATCGCGTCGCTGATCGTGCTGCTGCCCGGCTTGTCGCTGACCAACGCGATGAACGAGTTGACCAGCCAGCACCTGGTGTCCGGCACCGCACGCTTTGCCGGCGCGGTCACG
>DATDBD010000228.1:0-16039 GCA_036525015.1 Lysobacter sp. | reverse complement strand
CAGCGTGCCGAAGCCGCCAGGAAGGGCGATGAAACCGTCGGAGAGATCGAACATGCGCGCCTTGCGCTCGTGCATCGAACCCACGGTCTCCAGGCGGGTGACGCCACGGTGTGCGACCTCCCAGTTGACCAGTTGCTCCGGGATCACGCCCACCACTTCGCCGCCGGCTTCCAATACCGCATCGGCCACGATCCCCATCAGTCCGACGTTGCCGCCCCCGTAGACCAGGGTCAGGCCGTCCTTCGCCAGGCGCGTGCCCAGCGCGATGGCGCGTTCGGTATAGATCGGCTTGGCGCCGGCATTGGAACCGCAGTACACACAGACAGAACGCATGGAAGATTCGACCTTGTGGTTGATCAGTTCGATTGCAGCAACACGATGCCCGACATGCGGCTCCCTTCTTCCTGGCGCCGCTTGGACTGAAAGTTCGACAGGAACTTCCAGAGCCATGCGCCGGGCATGGTCCGGTTGAGACGGAAGGATTCGTCCCACGTCGAGCGGAACTCCGCCTCGCGCCAGCCCAATGGTGCGAAGAAAGCGGTGCCCTCCGCCGGACCGAATTGGAACGGCGCATTGCCCTCGCGCAGCTTGGGCGACCAGCGACGTTCGAGCATCTTCAGCAGCCTTGGCGAGGCCAGGTCGGTCAGCCACCACCTGGCCCGCGCAACGTCGTGCAGGTCGCGCGCCAGTTCGGCGACCTGGCCCGGTTCCAGGTAGATCAGCAGTCCTTCGGTGATCGCCAGCACCGGCCCTTTTTCGGCGGCGCGGGCGAAGACCGCGCGTCGTGCCTCGGCGTCGCGCAGGTCGGCGGGAATGAATTCCAGCGCGCAATGCGGCGCTTCGCTGGCCATGTTCTCGCGGAAATAGTCGACCATCTCCGGCAGGTCTACATGCAGCCAACGCAATGTCGGCGGCAGCGCCAGGCGGTAGGGGCGCGCGTCGAGTCCCGCGGCGAGGTTGAGCACGGTCGCCGCGCCCTCGTGCACGCAGCGCAACACGATCTCGTCCATCACCGCGGTGCGCACCACCATCGGCCAGCTCATCGATGCGCCGCGCGGCAGCGCCTTGACGATCGCCTCGCCGCGCTCGCCGCCAAGGCGGCGGGCGTAGGGATCGTCGAACAGCGCATCGGGCCGCTCGCTTTCCATCGCGCGGTAGATCGCCACCCACGAGGCGGTATCGGATACGTTGCGGATCGGATTGCCTTCAGTCATGGCGACGCCTCGCTGGAAAACAAAAGGCCGCCAGCACCGGGTGGGTGATGGCGGCCTCGGTGCGGCTCATGTGGCGAACTGGTCAGTTCGCCTTGTGGATCGATCGCTTGGCGACGGCCATGGCCGCATCGTGGACGGCTTCGGACAGCGTCGGGTGGGCGTGGCAGATGCGGGCGAGGTCGTCGGCCGAACCGCTGAACTCCATCGTCAGCACGCCTTCGTGCACCAGCTCCGACACGCCTACGCCGACCAGGTGCATGCCGAGCACGCGGTCGGTCTCGGCATGCGCGATGACCTTGACGAAGCCGGCCGGCTCGCCCATGGCCACGGCGCGGCCGATCGCCGCGAACGGGAAGCTGCCGGTCTTGTACGGCGTGCCTTCTTCCTTGAGCTGCCCTTCGGTCTTGCCCACCCAGGCGATCTCCGGCTCGGTGTAGATCACCCACGGAATCGTGTCGAGGTTGACGTGACCCGGCAGGCCGGCGATCAGCTCGGCCACGGCGATGCCCTCCTCGAAGCCCTTGTGGGCCAGCATCGGGCCGCGCACGCAGTCGCCCACGGCCCAGACGCCGTCGACGCCAGTGTGGCAATGCGCGTCGACCTCGATCATGCCGCGCGCGTCCAGCTTCACGCCGGTGCCGTCGGCCAGCAGGCCCTTGGTTGCGGCGCGACGGCCGACAGAGACCAGCAGCTTGTCGACGACGATGGTCTTCTCGCCTTGCGCGTCGGAGTAGGTGACCTCGACTTCCTTGTTCTTGCCCTTGCCCTTGCTCTCGGCCTTGCTGACCTTCGCGCCGAGCTTGATGTCCAGGCCCTGCTTCTTGAATTCCTTGGCCGCGGTCTTGGCGACCTCGGCGTCGGCGAGGGCGAGGAAGTCGGGCAGGGCTTCGAGGATGGTGACTTCGCTTCCCAGGCGCTTCCACACGCTGCCCAGCTCCAGGCCGATCACGCCGGCGCCGATCACGCCCAGGCGCTTGGGCACGGCGGTGAAGTCGAGCGCGCCGACGTTGTCGACGATGGTGTCGTTGTCGAACTTCGCGAACGGCAGCTCGATCGAATCGGAGCCTGCGGCGATGACCACGTTGGTGGCCTTGAGCTCGACCTCGGTACCGTCGTGCTGCTTGACCTTGACCACGTTGCCCGGCTGCAACTGGCCGAAGCCGTAGAACGGCGTGACCTTGTTGGCCTTGAACAGCATCGCGATGCCGCCGGTGAACTGCTTCACGATCTTGTCCTTGCGGCCAATCATCGTGCCGACGTCGATCTTGGCGTCCTTGGTGGTGATGCCGTGTTCGCCGAACAGGTGGTTGAGGTTGTAGAACTGGCGCGAGCTGTCGAGCAGCGCCTTGGACGGGATGCAGCCCACGCGCAGGCAGGTGCCGCCGAGGGCCGGCTTGCCGTCCTTGCCGAGCGCGGCGTCGATGCAGGCGGTCTTCAGGCCGAGCTGGGCGGCGCGGATGGCGGCGTGGTAGCCGGCCGGGCCGGCGCCGATGACGACGACATCGAAATTCTGCTGTTCGCTCATTTTCTTTTCCTGCTTTTCCTTCTCCCTGCTGGGAGAAGGTGCCCGAAGGGCGGATGAGTGTCGGCGGAGCGGGGTGGTTGGATCTGGTCGCGGGCTTGCCGCGCCCTCACCCCAACCCCTCTCCCGCGCAGCGGAAGAGGGGCTAGTGCATTACATGCCGAGCAGCATGCGGTGCGGGTTCTCGAGCTGGTTCTTGATGTCGACCAGGAACAGCACCGCTTCCTTGCCGTCGATGATGCGGTGGTCGTAGGACAGCGCGATGTACATCATCGGCGCGATCACCATCTGGCCGTTCTCGGCGATCGGGCGCTCCTTGATGGCATGCATGCCCAGGATCGCCGACTGCGGCGGATTGACGATCGGCGTCGACATCAGCGAGCCGAAGGTGCCGCCGTTGGTGATGGTGAACGTGCCTCCCTGCAGGTCCTCCAGCGCCAGCTTGCCGTCGCGCGCCTTCTTGGCATAGTCGGCGATGCCCTTCTCGACGTCGGCGAAGCCCATGCGCTCGACATTGCGCAGCACCGGCGTCACCAGGCCCTTGTCGGTCGACACCGCGATCGAGATGTCGGCATAGCCGTGGTAGATCACGTCGTTGCCGTCGACCGAGGCGTTGACCACCGGGTACTTCTGCAGCGCGTTGGCAGCGGCCTTGGCGAAGAAGCTCATGAAGCCCAGCTTGATGCCATTGGCCTTCTCGAACTGCTCGCCCAGTTCCTTGCGCATCGCCATGACCTTGCCGAGGTTGACCTCGTTGAAGGAGGTCAGCATCGCGATCGAGTTCTTCGACTGCATCAGGCGCTCGGCGATGCGGGCGCGCATGCGGGTCATCGGCACGCGTTCTTCCGGACGGGCGCCGCCAGCGACGCCCGCGGTCTTGCCGCTGGCATAGTTGACCAGGTCTTCCTTGGTCACCGCGCCGCGACGGCCGGTGCCTTCGACCTGCGACGGATCGATGCCCTGAGTGACGGCGGTGAAGCGCGCGCCCGGCGGCAGTTCGGCGGCGGCAGCCGGAGCGGCGGCGGGCTTGGGTGCCTCGGCCTTGGGCTGCACCGGCTGGGCTTCGGCGGTGGTGGCGGCGATGTTCTTGGCGTCCATCGCGGCCTTGCTCTCCGGGGCCGGAGCGGCCGCGGCAGCGCCTTCCTCGACGACGGCGATCAGCTGCTGGCTGTTCACGGTCGTGCCTTCGGGGAACTTGATTTCCTTGATCACGCCGTCGACGGGCGAGGGCACTTCGAGCACGACCTTGTCGGTCTCGAGGTCGACGATGTTCTCGTCGCGCTTGACGGCGTCACCGACCTTCTTGTGCCAGGTGGCGATGGTGGCGTCGGAGACGGACTCGGGCAGGACAGGAACTTTGATCTCGGTGCTCATGGTGCGGGCATCCTGGATTGCGTAATGAATGAGTGGCGCAAAGTGGTGGGCGTTGCCGTCTGTTCGAAGGCGACTACTCGACGGTGACTTCGCCGCGCAGCGGGTTCATCAGGGCGTCGGCGACCAGCGCGGTCTGCTCGGCGACGTGGTCGGCGAGGTGACCGGCGGCCGGCGACGGCGAGCGGGCACGACCGGCGTAGTGCAGCGTCTGGCCGGAATGCATGCAGGCGGCCAGGTGGTGGCGGATCTGGTACCACGCGCCCTGGTTCTGCGGCTCTTCCTGGCACCAGACCACGTCGGTGGCCTTGGTGAAACGCTTCAGTTCGGCCGTCAGCTGCGGGCGCGGGAACGGGTAGAGCTGCTCGATGCGGAGGATGGCGACGTTGGCCAGGCCCTGCTTCTGCTGCTCTTCCAGCAAGTCGTAGTAGACCTTGCCCCCGCACACGACCACACGCGTGACCTTCTTGGCGTCGGCGCTGGCGTCGGGGATCAGGTGCTGGAACTCGCCCTTGGCCAGTTCGTCCATCGTCGACACCGCCAGCTTGTGGCGCAGCAGCGACTTGGGCGTCATCACCACCAGCGGCTTGCGCGTGGTCATGCGCATCTGCCGGCGGATCATGTGGTAGGCCTGCGCCGGCGTGGTCGGCGTGCAGACGATCATGTTCTCCAGCGCGCACAACTGCAGGAAACGCTCCAGGCGCGCGGAGCTGTGCTCCGGACCCTGGCCTTCGTAGCCATGCGGGAGGAACAGCGCCAGGCCGCACAGGCGGCCCCACTTGGCCTCGCCGGACGACAGGAACTGGTCGATGACGACCTGCGCGCCGTTGGCGAAGTCGCCGAACTGCGCTTCCCAGATGTCCAGCGTGGTGGGATCGGCGGTGGCGTAGCCGTATTCGAAGCCCATCACCGCTTCTTCGCTGAGCAGCGAGTCGATGATGGTGACGTCGACCGGGTCCTTGACCAGGCGACGCAGTGGCAGCACGTACTCGTCGTTGGTCTGCTCGTGCAGGATCGCGTGGCGGTGGAAGAACGTGCCACGGCCGCAGTCCTGGCCGACCAGGCGCAGCTTGTAACCTTCGTCCAGCAGCGTTGCGTAGGCGAGGTTCTCGGCGAAGCCCCAGTCGCCTCCGAGCTGGCCGGCCGCCATCTTGCGGCGGTCCTCGTAGATTTTGGCTACGCGCGGGTGCAGCTTGAGGTCGGCCGGGACGTCGTTGATGGTCGTCGCCAGCTTGTCGAGCTTCTTGCGGTCGAAGGTGGTGTCGACCGGATCGCTCAACTTGCCCGACAGGTACTTCGACCAGTCGATGGTGAACTCGTCCGGCTTGACCTCGACCACTTCGGTGGTGACCGCGCCGTCGTCGAGCTTCTGCCGGTAGCTGTCGACCAGCGCCTGCGCCTGCTCGGCGGCCAGCGTGCCTTCCTCCACCAGCTTCTGCGCGTAGAGCTCGCGCGGCGTCTTGTGCTTGCGGATGATCTGGTACATCACCGGCTGGGTCGCTGCCGGTTCGTCAGCCTCGTTATGACCGTGGCGGCGGTAGCAGACCAGGTCGATGACCACGTCCCTGCCGAAGCGGTTGCGGAAGTCCAGCGCCAGCTCGGCGCAGAACACCACCGCTTCCGGGTTGTCGCCGTTCACGTGCAGCACCGGTGCTCCGACCATCTTGGCTACGTCGGTGCAGTACAGCGTCGAGCGGGCATCCTGCACGGCGCTGGTGGTGAAGCCGACCTGGTTGTTGATGACGATGTGCAGCGTGCCGCCGACGGCGAAACCACGCGCCTGCGACATCTGGAGCAGTTCCATCACCACGCCCTGACCTGCGAACGCGGCGTCGCCGTGGATCAACACCGGCAGCACCTGCTCGCGACCCTTGTCGCCGCGTCGCGTCTGCCGCGAACGCACGCTGCCCGCGACCACCGGGTCGACGATTTCCAGGTGCGAGGGGTTGAACGCCAGCGCCAGGTGCACCGGGCCGCCCGGAGTGGCGACGTCGGCGGAGAAGCCCATGTGGTACTTCACGTCGCCCTGGTGGGCCAGGTCGCTGTGGACGTGTTCGAACTTGCCTTCGAACTCGTCGAACAGGTGGCGCGGCGGCTTGCCGAGCGTGTTGATCAGCACGTTGAGACGGCCGCGGTGGGCCATGCCGATCACCACGTCCTTGGCGCCCTGTTCGCCGGCGCGACGGATGGTGGTGTCCATCAGCGGGATCAGCGAGTCGCCGCCTTCCAGCGAGAAACGCTTCTGGCCGACGTACTTGGTGCCCAGGTAGCGCTCCAGGCCATCGGCGGCGGTCAGGCGCTCGAGGATGCGCTTCTTGTCATCGGCCGTGCGGCCGAACTTGCCGCTTGCCTTTTCCAGGCGCTCATAGACCCAACGACGCTGTTCGGCGTCGGTGATATGCATGAACTCGGCACCGATCGGACCGGTGTAGGTGGCCTTGAGCAGGTTGATCAGGTCGCCCAGCTTCATGCGGTCAAAGCCGCCGACGCCGCCGGTGCTGAACTCGGCCTTCAGGTCGCTTTCGGACAGGCGGTGGAAGGCCAGGCCGAGGTCCGGGGCTTCCGGCTTCTGCCATAGGCCCAGCGGGTCGATGTCCGCTGCAAGGTGACCGCGCGAGCGATAGGCGGTGATCAGTCGGCCGACCTGACGTTCGCGTTCGTCACCGGCGCCAGCGCCAGCACCGGCACCGGCACCGGCAGCCGCGACCACGCCGCGCGCCGCCTGACGGGCGGCCTCGGCGATCTGGTCGATGACCGCCGAATGCGGCACGTCACCGGCTTCGCGACCCTTCAGGCCGTCGAAGTAGGTCTTCCATTTGGGCCCGACACTGTCGGGAGAAACCAGGTATTGCTCGTACAGATCCTCGATGTAGGCGGCGTTGGCGCCGAGTTGGGAGGACTGGGCAAACTGCTTGAGAAGACTGTCCACGATGCGATCGGGCAACTCGATGGGAGAGGGTGGAAAGGCCTGTCTGGACACTGCGCTGGGGCGCATGCGGCTATTCAGGCGCTTAAGACTCGGAATTATAGCGGGACGATGTGAGCCAGCGGCTAACACTTATGTCGAAAGGCCCACGATGGCCAATCCATGACAGGAGGTTGGGTCCCGGGCCGCCGCTTCAAGGCGAGCGTTCGGGACGCAGTGCTGCGGCGGTCCTTCCGGGGGCGGCCTACAGTCCCAGCGCCCGGAATTCCGAGCACGGGCGGGCCCGCTCCCAGACCGGTTCGAACAGGGCGTGCAGTTGCCGGACCCGGGCCGGGTCGTCCATGCGGCACTCGCCCTCGAATCGGTGGCCCAGAGCACGGAAGTACCAGCCGCCGCGGTCGTTGGCGGCGTAGGCGGACGGGAAATCGCGGTCGATCGGCTCCTCGATGGCGCGAAACGCGAACGCGCTTGTCAGGCGCTGACCCAGGCCCAGTAGCGGAGCCACGGCCCGCTGCGGCGTGGCCGTGTCCTGCAGCAGGATCCGGATCTCGCCGCCGCCGGTGGCGAAGCGGCGCAGGGCGGAGACGACCTCGGTCTGGTCGAGCAGACCGGGATCCAGCTCCCGGCTGTAGATCAGCAACTGCCGGCGCGCCCCGGCGATGACGCCCAGCATCGCGGCCTGGGCGGCCTCGCGGCCCTCCACGGGCGTGGCCGCATCGAGCCGGCGCCGCATCGACTGGTGGTCGATGCCGGCCTCGACGAAGCGCGGGTCGTACGGCACGAAGCCGTGGCGGGAATAGAAGGTCAGCGCGGATACCTGGGCGTGCAGCGAGACCTCGTGCCAGCCCAGGTTGCGGGCCTCGTCCACCAATGCCTGCAACATGGCCTCGCCGACGCCGCGACCGCGCCAGTCGGGGAGCACGGCCATGCGGCCGATGCGGTGGTCCGGTGTCAGGCGGCCCGCGCCTATCGGCTGGCCGTCGGCGTCGCGGGCGATCACGTGCCTGCACCGCGGATCGAGCGCGTCGCGTTCGATGTCCGCCGGCACGCCCTGTTCGACGATGAAGACATGCTCACGCACCGCATGCAGGTCCGCACGCGCATCCGCAAATTCGACGATGGCGACGGTGAATTCCCCGGTGGCCTGTGCCTGGCTGCCGTTGATGTTCATTCTTCTTCCTCGTCGCCCAGCGTCAGATGGTAGTGGCCCGCCTGCAGGAGTTCGAACACGCGATCGCGGCCGGCCTCGGACAGTTCGGCATAGGTGGCGCCATCGAGTGTTTCCGAGCCGGCGATGCGCTGCGCATCGTCGGCCGGCAGCAGATGTTCCTGGCCGCTCACGAACAGGCGTGCAGGCGCGTCCTCGGCGTGCGCGCGACGCCAGGCCATGCGCGACCACGGGTGTCGATGCAACGTGGCGCCCTGCTGCAGGTCCCACTCGATCTCGATGCGCGAGCGCTGCTCGTCGCCGGGATGCACTTCGCCGGCGGCGCGGTAGACGGTGATGAATCGGCCGAACCAGTCGCCGAGGCGGTCCGGATCGTTCATGCGCAACAGGTTCAACGCTTCGACGGCGCGGTTCATCGCCGCCACGTCGATCTCGTTGGCGTCCGTCGGTGGCGCCAGATCGGGATCGCGGTAACGCAGGGCCTCGTCGGCGTCGGCCGCCAGGGTGTCGACGAAGTCACCGAGCAGTTCCGCGGCAGAAGGCGCGCGCATGCCGACGGAGAAGGTCAGGCAGGCATCCTGCGCAACGCCATGGTGCGGCACTCCAGGCGGCAGGTAGAGCATGTCGCCGGGACCGAGCACCCAATCGTGAGTCGGCGTGAACTCGCGCAGCAGCTTGAGTTCCACGTCGTTGCGGAAACCCAGCGGCGGGTTGGGACCGTTATCGATCTCCCAGCGGCGATGGCCCTGCGCTTGAAGCAGGAATACGTCGTACTGATCGACATGTGCGCCGACCGAGCCGCCCGGCGCGGCGAAGGACACCATGATGTCGTCGATGCGCCAGCGCGGCAGGAAAGCGAAGGCCTGCAGTGTCGCGGCGACGTCGGCGTCCCACTTGTCCACGTCCTGCACCAGCAGCGTCCAGTCCTGGTGCGGCATGCCGGGGAACTCGTCCTCCGCGAACGGGCCGTGGCGCAGGGTCCAGCGATCGTTCGCGCGGTCGTGCATGACGATGCGCGACAACGCGGCCTCTTCGCAGGCCAGGCCGGCCAGGTCCTCGGGCTGGATCGGCGGCTCGAATGCGGGGAAGGCATTGCGGATCAGCAGCGGCTTTTTCTGCCAGTAGTCGCGAAGGAACTGCTCGGCAGGCATGCCGAGCGGGGGCCGGGCGCTCGCATCGACCTCGATGAGGGGCGCGACGGTTGCCGCGGCCTGCTTGCCCGGCTTCTTCGCGGGGCTCGCCTGCTTTTGCGGTTTGGTTTGCTTCGCCATGATCTGACCTTCGATCTCTTTGATGTTTCATGCCGTCGTCCCGCGCCCGACTGGACTTGCCCGGTGCAATGCGTGGACCCGGATCTTGCTGTAGCTACGCCATCGCGGCGGTCATCCGGCCGGCATGTCGCCTACTCGATGGAGGGTGGAACATTAGGAAATCGAAGCGGAACGCGGCATGACGATCAGGAATGCGTGGCGATCTCATCGTAACCGCGGCCCCGGAACTGCAGCAGGCACCAGCCGTGGCCAAACGGATCGGCGACCGTGACGATGCGGCCCCAGTCGGCCTGGCGGATCGCACCTTCCTGCGCGGCACCCGCATCCAGTGCACGGGTGAGCGCGAGGTCCAGATCGTCGACCACCACGTCGCAGTGGATGGGCGTCCAGTGCCGCACATAGTCGCGGGCCATGGCGCCGGCGCCGAGGGTACCGGCGTCTTTCTGCAGCAGGTAAATGGGCGCCTGTGCGCCCAGCATTTCGACGGCGGCGTTGCCGAAGCGCCGCGCGGCGTTCAACCCGAAAGCGGCGCTGTAGAACGCCTCGGCCGAGGCGAGGTCCGCGACGTCGATGTTGAGCAGCAGGTGCATGGTGTTTCCCCGGTTGCGCAGTTCGTTGCCGCTCCCTTGTCCTCACCCAACCCTCTCCCGCGGGTGGGAGAGGGAGTCAAAGCATCAGATCTCGCGCGCCAACTGCTCCGCCAAGCCGGTGTAGCTGCCCGGCGTCATCTCCATCAGGCGCTGCTTGTCCGCCGCGGGGAGTTCCAGCGACGCGATGAATTCGCGCATCGACGCCTCGTTGATGCCCTGTCCACGGGTCAGTGCCTTGAGCTGCTCGTACGGGTTGGGCAGGCCGTGGCGGCGCATCACCGTCTGCACGGCTTCGGCCAGCACTTCCCAGGCTGCGTCGAGGTCGGCCGCCAGGCGCTCCGGGTTGGCGCTGAGCTTGCCCAGGCCGCGCTGCAACGCATCGAAGCCGATCAGCGCATGCCCGAACGCGGTGCCCAGCGCGCGCAACACGGTGGAGTCGGTGAGGTCGCGCTGCCAGCGGCTGATCGGCAGCTTGGCGGCGAAGTGCTCGAACAGCGCATTGGCGATGCCGAAGTTGCCTTCCGCGTTCTCGAAGTCGATCGGGTTGACCTTGTGCGGCATCGTCGAGCTGCCCACTTCACCGGCCTTGACCGCCTGCTTGAAGTAGCCCAGCGAGATGTAACCCCACACGTCGCGGCACAGGTCGATGCAGATGGTGTCGATGCGCTTGGCCGCATCGCAGACCTCGGCGATGCCGTCGTGCGGCTCGATCTGGGTGGTGTAGGGCTGCCAGTTCAGTCCAAGCGAATGCACGAAATGCTCGGAGAACTTCGCCCAGTCGACATCCGGATAAGCGGCGACGTGGGCGTTGTAGTTGCCGACCGCGCCGTTGATCTTGCCCGGCATGCGGGCGCCGGCCAGGGTCTCGCCCTGGCGTTGCAGGCGGGCGACGACGTTGGCCAGTTCCTTGCCGATAGTGGTCGGCGAAGCGGTCTGTCCATGCGTGCGCGACAGCATCGGGAGCGCTGCATGTTCGTGCGCCATCGAGCGCAGCTTCTGGATCAGCTCGTCGAGCTTGGGCAGCAGTACGAACTGCCGCGCCTGGTTGAGCATCAGTGCATAGCTGAGGTTGTTGATGTCCTCGGACGTGCAGGCGAAGTGCACGAACTCCAGCGCCGGCCCCAGCTCGGCGTCGTCCTTCAGGCGCTCCTTGATCAGGTACTCCACGGCCTTGACGTCGTGGTTGGTGGTGCGCTCGATCTCCTTGACCCGCGCGGCATCGGCGGGCGCCAGGTCGTCGGCGAGCGCGCGCAGGCGGGCCGCGGCGGCCTCGGAGAAGGGCTTGAGCTCGACGATGCCCGGCTCGTTCGCCAGCGCCAGCAGCCACTCGACCTCGACCTTCACGCGTGCCTTGATCAGGCCGTACTCGGAAAAGATCGGGCGCAGCGCATCGACCTTGCCGGCGTATCGGCCATCGAGCGGGGACAGGGCGAGCAGCTGGGTTTCGATCTGGCTGGACATGGCAGGGGCATTGGGAAGCGAGCCCGCCATTCTACAGCCAGCCCGATCCGGGCCTGCCGGCCGGCGTTATGCCCTGCGCGGGGCGGGCGGACCGCGGGACAGCGCCCGCTGGTGAAAGCGGCTTGCGCACCCGCGGCGTAAGCTGCGCCGAAACGATGGATCGAGGAGACGGCCATGGCCACCAGACGCGCCCGCAGCCCGCGCTTGCGCACCGAACACGACAGCATGGGCGAGCTGCGAGTGCCGGCCGATGCGCTGTGGGGTGCGCAGACCCAGCGCGCGGTGCAGAATTTTCCGATATCCGGACGCCCGATGCCCCGGGAGTTCATTCGCGCGCTCGGGCTGATCAAGGCCGCCGCGGCCGAGGTCAATGGCGGGTTGGGTCTGCTCGGCAAGGGCGCCGCGAGCGCGATCCGCGCGGCGGCATTGAGCGTGGCGCAGGGCGAGCACGATGCCCAGTTCCCGATCGACGTGTTCCAGACCGGCTCGGGCACGTCGAGCAACATGAACGCCAACGAGGTCATCGCCACGCTGGCCACGCGGGGCGGCAAGGCGGGCGCCAAAGCCGTACATCCCAACGACCACGTCAATCTTGGCCAGAGTTCCAACGACGTGATCCCGACCGCGATCCGCGTCTCCGCGCAAAGCGCCACCGTCGAGCAATTGCTGCCGTCGTTGAAGCATCTGCGCAAGGCCATCGAGTCGAAGGGCCGGGCGTTGGGCAAGGTCACCAAGACCGGCCGCACTCACCTGATGGACGCGATGCCGCTGACCTTCGCGCAGGAGTTCGGTGCCTGGGCGGCGCAGCTGGCCTCGGCGCAGGCGCGTATCGAGGATGCGATCAAGCGTCTGCGCCGCCTGCCGATCGGCGGCACCGCGATCGGCACCGGCATCAATGCCGATCCGCGTTTCGGCAGGGCCATGGCCAGGTCGCTTTCGGCGTTGTCCGGGACGAAGTTCGAATCGGCCGATGACAAGTTCGAAGGCATCGCCGCGCAGGACGACGCGGTCGAGCTGTCGGGCCAGCTCAATGCGCTGGCAGTGGCGCTGATGAAGATCGCCAACGATCTGCGCTGGATGAATTCCGGACCGCTGGCGGGACTGGGCGAAATCGAACTGCCGGCGTTGCAGCCTGGCAGTTCGATCATGCCGGGCAAAGTCAACCCGGTGATCCCGGAAGCGACCTGCATGGTGTGCGCGCAGGTCATCGGCCATCACGCCGCGATTACCGTGGCGGGGCAGAGCGGCAACTTCCAGCTCAACGTGATGCTGCCGCTGATCGCCTACGATCTGCTCGATTCGATCGGACTGCTGGCTCGTGTCATGCGCCTGCTCGCCGACGATGCGATCGCCGGCATCAAGCCGCGCCAGGACCGTCTGCGCGAGGCGCTGGACCGCAATCCGATCCTGGTCACCGCGCTCAACCCGATCATCGGTTACGAGAAGGCCGCAGCCATCGCCAAGCAGGCCTACAAGGAAGGACGTGCCGTGCTCGATGTCGCGGTGGAGGCGACGGGTTTGCCGGAGAAGGAGTTGCGACGGCTTCTGGATCCCGCGGCGCTGACGCGCGGGGGCATCCAGCAAGGCGGAGGAGGCGGTGGCGGCGGTTGACGCCGCCACGCCTTAGCGAACAGCCGGCTTACTGCCTGGCCGGTTCCTTGGACGGCTCCGCGGCCGCCTTTGCTGCGAAGTTCTCGTGCTTGCTGCCTTCGCGCTCCACCACCTCGTCGCGGCAGTCCTTGATGTCGTCCTGGTCCATCGTCGCGTACGGCGCGAATTCTGGCAGCGACGCCTTCAGCTTCTGCTGCGACGCCATCATCGCCGGCAGCTTGTCGCACAGCTTCAACGCCGACGCCTTCATCTTGCCGGCCTCGGCTTCGACTCGCTTTTCGATCTCGCCGGTGTTGCCGGTGAATACGCCCTTGAGCGCTTCGCCCATGGCCTTGGTGGCCAGGTCCGCGCCCTGCATGCCGACTTCGGCGCCGGCCTCGGCCAACGCGATGATGTGGCCGCGATGTTCGAGCAGCAGCTTGCGCTGTTCGGCCGTGACCGTGACGGCGCGCCCGTCGATCAGCAGGTCGCCCTGGGGCGTGATCTCGGCTTTGCCGTGCTGACCGTGATCGTCGGAGATGGAGATATTGCCTTCGGCCAACTCCTTGCGAACTTCCTTGAGTGCTTCGCGGGTCGCCTTGGAAATCACCGAGGCGGTGGGCTCGACGGGATCGTTCCCGGTCGGAGCCGGGCCCTTGGATTCGCAGGCGCCGAGCAGCGGCAGGCCGGCCAGCAGCGCGGCGACGGCGAGGGTACGGACGGAGGAGTTCATGGTTGGTTTTCGCTCAGTTAAGTGGAACGCAATGCCGTCATCACTGCTCGGGCAACGACACGCCGCCGGCTACGGCGCTGTGGTCTACAGAGCCGCTGCCGACCGAACGCACCGAAAGGGCGCCACGGACATCGCGGACGTCGAGGTCGCCGGAACCGATGCTGCCGACGTCGACGTTGCCGCCCACGGTTTGCAATTCGACGCTGCCCGAGCCAACGCTTTTTACTTCGGCGCCGCGCGCGATGCGGCGGACGCTGATGTCGCCGGAGCCGACCGACCGGACTTTCAGTTCGCCGATGTCGTCCAGTTCGATGTCGCCGGAGCCGACATGGGCTTCGACCAGGCCGCGAATGCCGCGGGCCTGCACGTCGCCGGAACCGACATCGGCGCTCAATGAGGTCGCGCCGACCACGACCGCATCGCCGGAACCCACCTTGAGCTGCACCGGCATTCCCTCCGGAATGTCGGCGTTCAACGTCAGATAGGAATAGTGGTTGCCGAACAGATGGCGACCCAGCGACGCGGTGTCCTTGAAGAAGCCGTTCTGGATCTGCTCGCGCTGTGCGCGGATCAGCAGCTTGTCGCCGCTGCGCTCCTGGGTCAGCGTGAGCAGCGGCAACTCCTGCTCATCGGAACTGCAGGCCTTGCCCTGGACTGCGCCGCGTGCGTTGGCCGAAGCATTGACTCGCAGGTTGTGGGGTCCGATGTCGAACACCACGGCCTTCACTCCGGTCAGGTCCAGCTGCAGATTGCGCGGCTGCGAATGCGGGCAATGGTGGTCTTCCTGGGCGGCGGCATCGTGTGCCGCCACATCGTGTGCGGCGATGGAAAGCAACGATGCAACGGCAAAGAGGACGGTGTGGCTGGGACGCATGGCTCGGATTCCTTCGTGGACTGGCGTTGTGATGCGGGACCGCGGCCGATGGTTGCAGTCGCGGTCCCGAAGAGGGACTCAGCCCTCGTCCCGCCAGCGACGCAGGCGGATCGCCGCGACGATCATCAGCACGCCTGCCACCACGCCGATCCACAGTTGCGGCGTCGCCAGGACCGAATACATCGTGCCCAGGTTGACCACCGAGTGGATCGCCTGCGGACCTTCGACGTTGACCGGACCGATATTGGCCGCGTCGAACCAGCTGGCCGGGGCCACGCTGAGCAGAGTGCGGGCCACCACGTTCTTCCAGAACCACACCGACTCCAGGTTGAAGGCGTGCATCAGGTCGAACCAGCTGACGAAGATGCCCGCGAACACCGGAATCATGATCGCCCACAGGAACGGCTTGCTCTTGGCCCAGGCCGAGCACAGCATCAGCCAGCCCACGGTCGGCATCGCCCACAGCGCGTAGATCGGGAGCGAAGCGATCAGGTGTGCCGCCACCTTGAGCGGACTGGCCGGCGCCCACAGCAGCGTGGCCGGATTGCCGCCGTGCATGAGCACCACCAGGCTGTACAGGATCAGCGAGCCGAACATGGTCAGCACGGCGGCGCCGATGGCAATCGCCGGAGCCATCACGGTGGCGCTGAGCACTTTCGACAGCACGGTGTCGCGGTCGGAGACGGGCAGCGACTTCCAGAACAGCACGCTGCGGTCCTTGCGGTCGTCGTACAGGCTGCCCAGGCAGTAGAAGAACACGACGAAGGCCAGCACCACGAAAGGCCACATCGCCGACATGTACAGGCTGGCGTCGAGGACACCTCCGAACTCGCGCAACTCGTCCGGGCTGAGCTTGTCGGTCAGCTGGCCCAGGTTCAGTCCGTTGAACTTGAAGCTGCCGCCTTCGACGTTGATCGTGGCCTGATCGGGGACCTTGCGCAGCATCACCTCGCCGGCGCCGATACCCATCAGACTCAGCACCAGGAAGATGGCGCCGGCGACGAGCGGGGCCCAGAAGAAGCCGCCCTTGTGTTCCCAGAACTCGCGCTTGAGCAGCAGCTTGAGCTTGTGCGTGGGGTGGGCCGCCGCGGCATGCGGATGACTGGCTGCAATGGCGTTCATGCGTAGGTCCCCTTCATGGTGGCGACGAACAGGTCGGCCAGCCCCGGCGTGCGGGTTTCGCCGAGTCCGGCGAGCTGGTCTTCCGTGGCGCCGTCAAACAACATCACGGTCTTGCCGAAGGGCAGGGCGCGCTCGTCGATCGGGTTCAGTGCGCGGGCCAGTTCGAGCTTGCCGGCATCGACCATCACCTCGGTGAA
>DATDBD010000227.1:0-13733 GCA_036525015.1 Lysobacter sp. | reverse complement strand
TTGCTCGAACGCGGATTCGACCGCCTGCACGGCATGATCACCCGCGTCGGCGAGCGACGCGCCATCGCGATGCCGCACGCCCTGATCGTCGAGTTCGATGCGCGTTCGCGTGGCGAGACGGTGGCCCAGGCGATGGCGCACCGGGTCGACTCGGCCGAGTCGGCCGAAACGTCCGTCGCCGCACCGAAGGTGGAACTCAAGCCGCTGTCGGCCCCGATCTCCGAGGCGCCCCTCGGCGAAGAGGACGATATCGGCGCTCGCGCTCCGCAGGAACAGGTGCGCATCCGCGCCGACTTGCTCGACCGCCTGGTGAACTACGCCGGTGAGGTCGCGATCTATCGCGCCCGACTGGAACAGCAGCTGGGTGCATTCCGCGGCGCCATCGCGGAAATGGCTGCGACCAACATCCGTATGCGCGACCAGTTGCGCCGCCTGGAAATCGAAACCGAGGCGCAGATCATCGCGCGCTATCAGCGCGAACACGAAAGCACCGACTCGACCTTCGATCCGCTCGAACTCGACCGCTTCTCGACCCTGCAACAGCTGTCGCGCGCGTTGGCCGAATCGGCCGCCGACCAGGTCAGCCTGCAGACCACGCTCGACGACCTGACGCGCCAGTACGAAACACTGCTGCTGCAGCAGTCGCGCGTGAGTTCGGAACTGCAGGAAGGCCTGATGCGCACCCGCACGGTGCCGTTCGAGGTCCTGCAGCCGCGCCTGCGCCGTGTCGTGCGCCAGGCCTCGACGGAACTGGGCAAGCAGGTCCAGCTGAAGCTGGACGGTGCGCAGGGCGAACTCGATCGCAACGTGCTCGACCGAATGACCGCGCCGCTGGAGCACATGCTGCGCAACTCCGTCGCGCACGGCCTGGAAAAGCCGGACAAGCGTAAGAAGGCGGGCAAGCCGGAAGAGGGCACGATCCGCATCTCGGTCCGCCGCGAAGGTTCGGAAGTGGTGCTGGAAGTCAGCGACGACGGTGCCGGCCTGGACCGCGCCGCGATCCGCCGTCGTGGCGAAGCGCGCGGCCTGGTCCGCAGCGATGCCGTGCTCAGCGACGCCGACCTCGACGCGCTGATTCTCGAACCGGGCTTCTCCACCGCCGATGAGGTCAGCCGCCTGGCCGGCCGCGGCGTCGGCATGGACGTGGTCGCCAGCGAAGTCCGCCAGCTCGGCGGCACGCTCGACATCCACTCCACACCGGGACGTGGCGTCACCTTCACGCTGCGCCTCCCGCAGACGCTGGCGGTTACCGATGCGGTGTTCGTGCGCATCGGCGAGACCACGTTCGCCGTGCCGATCGCCTCGGTGCGCGGCGTCGGCCGCATCGCCCGCGACCAGATCGACAATGTTGACGCGACCTACCGCTACGGTGGCGAGGACTACGCGGTGCACGACCTGGGCAACCTGGTCGGCCAGGCGCCGGCCAAGGCCGAAGGCCACCTGCAGATGCCGCTGCTGCTGATCCGCGCCGGCGACCTGCGCGCCGCGGTCTGCGTCGACCAGGTCGTGGGTAACCGCGAAATCGTGGTGAAGCCGGTCGGTCCCCAGGTGGCTTCGCTGCCGGGCATCTTCGGCGCCACCATCATGGGCGACGGCCGCGTCGTGGTGATCCTCGACGTCGCGCCGCTGGTTCGTCGCCAGGCGCTGCTGCCGCGCGACCATGTCGCAGTGGTTGCGCCCGCCGTCGAGACGCGCCACGTGCCTCTGGTCATGGTGGTCGACGACTCGGTCACGATGCGCAAGGTCACCGGCCGCGTGCTGGAGCGCCACAACTTCGAGGTGGCCACCGCGAAGGACGGCCTCGACGCGCTCGAGCGCATGGTCGACGTGGTTCCGGACCTGATGCTGCTCGACATCGAGATGCCGCGCATGGATGGCTATGAGCTGGCATCGGCGATGAAGGCCGATCCGCGCCTGCGCAACGTGCCGATCATCATGATCACCTCGCGTACCGGCGATAAGCATCGCCAGCGCGCGTTCGAGATCGGCGTCGAGCGCTACCTCGGCAAGCCTTACCAGGAACACGAACTGCTGCGCAACGTGTTCGAATTGCTGGCACAGCAGCGCGCCGACGACGGATATCGCCATGACTGAACCGCGCCGCGTGGCATTGCTGGCCCGTCCCGGAGCTGCGCTCGATCGCATGCGCGGGGCGCTCGGCGATGCAGGCGCGCGGATCGTGCTCGAGGCCGATCCGACCCGGATCGAGCCTGCGGTGCTCAGCGATGCCTCGGCCGAGGTGGTGCTGGTCGTGCTGGACCCGGCCACCGAGGAGGCGATCGACCGTTTCGACAGCGTTCTGGGCGATCCGTCGATCGAAGTCATTTTCGAGGAAGCCGAGCACGCGCTCACGCGTGAAGGCTGGGATGCGGCGCGTTGGGTCCGCCACCTCGCCGCCAAGTTGTACCGTCATGCCGACGTGTTGCCGCCGCGCCGCGATGACGCGACGTGGGAGTCCGCCGTAGCCCCGTTCACCGCGGAAGGCGGGCTGGCATTGGCCGAGTTGACGCCTGTCGTGATCGACCAAGCGGCTGCAGCGTTGGATGACATCAGACTCGATGACATCGTGCTGGCCGACGTCGCGCTCGATGACCTGGCACAGGGCAGCGCCGGACTCGACGACGTTGCGCTTGACGGCATTGCGTTTGACGGCGTTGCGCTCGACGACATTTCGCTGGGTGGCACCGCGTCAGACGACATCGCGCTTGAAGGCGTGACGTTCGACGACACTTCACTGGGCGGAACGTCACTGGAAGGTTTCGGCGGCGGTTTGACCCTGGAAGTCTCGGAGATGGAGCTGGTCGCGCCGCATTACGATGCGGGCGAGCGTGCCGGTTCCGGCGAAACGGCCGACGAACTGACCTTCACGCTGCCGGACTTCGAGGCCGCCGCTCCGACCACCGCGGACAGCCACGGCGAAAGCGATCGTTTCCGCCGCGACCTGGACGACCTCGAGAGCCGCATCGCTACGATGGGACTGATCGACGACCGTGCAGTACACCTCGCGGCCACCGGCGCCGTGCTGGTGATGGCCGGTATCGGTGGTCCCGATGCCGTGCGCCAGTTGCTGGGCGCGCTTCCGGAAGGATTCCCGCGGCCGGTGCTGGTGCAGCAGCGGCTCGATGGCGGCCGTTACGACCGACTGGTCACGCAGATGCAGCGTGCGACCACGCTGCCGGTGAAACTGGCCGAGCCGGGCATGCGTGCGTCGGCTGGCGAAATCTACATCCTGGCCGCCGAAGTCGGCGTGTCGGGCAGCGACGATGGCATCGTCTTCAACGATCGCCCGGCCGAGGTGCTGTCCTCGCTGCCGACCGCGGACTCGGCCGTGCTGCTGCTGAGCGGCGCCGACGCCGCCGTCGTCGATGCCGTGCTCAACCAATCCTGGTCCGGTGCGCTGGTTGCGGGACAGTCGCCGGAAGGTTGCTACGACGCGGCCGCGACCAACGCGCTGATCGCCCGTGGCGGCACTGCCGGACAGCCTGCCGAACTGGCCCGTCGACTGGTCGCGCGCTGGCCGGCCTGAGGAACTGCGTGATGAAGCAACACACCCAAGAATCCGATATCCGCGGCGTGCTCATCCAGGTCGCCACCGCGCGCCTGCTGCTGCCCAACGCGACCATCGCCGAGGTGATGTCCTACGCCGAGCCCGAGCCGGTCGAAAACGCACCGGACTGGCTGCTCGGCCGCATCCGCTGGCGCGGTTGGCAGTTGCCGCTGGTAGCGTTCGCGCGGATGTCCGGCCTGGCCGAGGAAAAGGGCGGCCTGGGCAGCAAGGTCGTGGTGCTCAAGGCGCTCGGCAACAACTCGAAGGCGCCGTATTTCGCGATGCTGACGCAGGGCTTCCCGCGCCTGGTGACGGTGTCGCGCGACGGTCTGCTGGTGGATGCCGACGGCGACGCATTGCCGGCCGGCGTGCTGGCGAAGGTGCGACTCAACGAGGATTCCGCTTTCGTGCCCGACCTGAAGCTCGTGGAAACGCTGATCGGCGACGCGTTGGCGCAGGCGGCTTGAGCCCCGCGCCAGCGGCCCAGGTCGCTACGGGCCGTCTTGCAACGGCCGGTCTTGCAACGGACCGCTTCGCTTCCGTCGATGCGCTGCGCGGCCTCACCGTCGCGGCGATGCTGCTGGTCAACAATCCAGGCGACTGGAGCCACGTCTACGCGCCGCTGCTGCACGCGCAGTGGCACGGGTGTACGCCGACCGACCTGATCTTCCCGATGTTCCTGTTCATCGTCGGTGTCTCGATCGCGCTGGCGCTGTTGCCGCGGGTAGAGCGGGGCGATGCTTCCGCGTCTACAGGCACCGTGCTCAAGCGCGCTGCGCGCATCGCCGGCCTGGGGCTGCTGCTGCACCTGTGCGCGCTATGGGCATTCGACCTGCCGCACTACCGGGTCATGGGCGTGCTGCAACGCATCGGCTTGTGTTTCGCCGGCGCCGGGTTGCTGGCGCTTCATGCGCGTGCGCGTACGCAATGGGTGGTGCTCGCCGGATTGCTGCTGGGCTATGGCGTGCTGCTGGCCAGTGGTGGCAGCTACGCGCCGTTCGAGAACATCGCCAGTCGTTTCGATCACGCCGTGCTGGGCGTGCACGTCTACGAGCTCCATCCCGGCAGGCTCGATCCCAGCACCGGTCGCGGGCACGATCCGGAGGGATTGCTCAGCACCCTTGGCGCGCTGGCGACGACGTTGCTCGGCCTGCGCGCGGGCGACTGGCTGCGTCGTGGGCGTCTTCGCGAGCTGTGGATCGCCGGCGCCGTGGCGCTGTTGGCCGGCTATGTCGCTTCGTACTGGCAGCCTCTCAACAAGAACCTGTGGACGCCGTCGTATGTGCTGTGGACCGGCGGCATCGCCTGCTGGTTGCTGGCGATCTTCCACCTGCTCATCGACAAGCGGGGTTGGCCGGCGTGGGGGCGCGCATTCGGCGTCAATGCGATCGCGGCCTATGCCGGCTCGGCTTTCATGCTGTATGCGCTGGCCGCCGCAGGCTGGTTGGAGCCGCTGTACCGCCATGCCTTCGCCGACTGGATGACGCCGCGGGTCGGCCCCTACCTGCCGTCCCTGGCCTACGCACTGGCCTTCGTCGCGGTGTGGTGGGGCGTGGTGCGCTGGCTTGATGCGCGGCGCATTTATTTCAAGATCTGACGACCGGCAGGCCGTATTCCCAATTGCCCCACCGTTCGCCACGAGCGTAGGCGCGCAGCGTCGAAGTCGAAGGGTGGGTGGCCCGGGTTATCCAAAATCCCCGAACCCCGCCTGCAGCGCCGCAATCGCGGCCAGTCCCGCGGTTTCCGTGCGCAGGATGCGCGGGCCCAGCCGCAGTCCCTGGAATCCCGCCGCACGCAATTGCTCGCGGTCGTTATCCGACCAGCCGCCTTCCGGTCCGATCGCGAGATAGACAGGCGCAGAGGCGTCGACCGACAGCGTGGAGAACGACAACTCGCCTTCGGGATCCAGGATCAGACGCAGCCCTCCCTCTGGCAACGCCGCAAGCACCAAGCCCAACGCGAGCGGTGCATTCACTGCGGGTACTTCGGCCCGGCCGCTCTGTTCGCACGCCGAGGCCACCACGCTGCGCCAGTGCGCCAAGCGCTTTTCGGCGCGGGATTCGTCCAGCTTCACTTCGCTGCGCTGCGACCACAGCGGATTGAATCCAGCGGCGCCGAGCTCGGTCGCCTTCTGCAGGATCAGGTCCATCTTCTCGCCGCGCGCCACGCCCTGCAGCAGCACCAGCTGCAGTGGGGATTCGCGCACCACCGGCGCAACCGAGTCGATGGACGCGCGCACTTCGCGCTTGCCGATCGCCGCGATTCGCGCGGTGTAGTCGTGGCCATCGCCGTTGAACAGCACGCAGGCATCGCCTACGCCCAGACGCAGCACGCGGGTCAGGTGCGCGGCGGCGTTATCGGGCAGCGCGATCTCGGCGCCGACGGACAGCGGCCGATCGACGTGGACGCGGGTCAGGCGCATGCGTCGGCCTCCTCGATGGCGTGGTCGATGGCGGCGTGCGTGGTCGTTGCGAGTTGCTGCAGCGCTTCTTCGTCGATGCAGTAAGGCGGCATCCAGTACAGCACGTCGCCGAGCGGACGCAGTAGCACGCCCCGCTCCAACGCAGCGCGATAGGCACGCAGGCCGATGCGCGCCGCCGAATCGAACGGAGTGGCTTTGTTGCCGTTACGGGTCAGCTCGAACGCGACGATCATGCCGGCCTGGCGCACGTCGGCGACATGCGGATGCGCGGCGAAAGGAGCGGCGAGGGAGGCCATGCGTTGCGAGGTGACGCGGTTGCGCGCGATCACGTCGTCGCTCGCGAAGATGTCCAGCGTCGCCAGCGCGGCGGCGCAGGCCAGCGGGTTGCCGGTGTAGCTGTGCGAGTGCAGGAAGGCTTTCTCGCGCGATTCGTCGAGGAATCCGTCGTAGATCGACTGCGTGGCCAGCACGGCCGCCAGCGGCAGGGCGCCGCCGGTCAGTCCCTTGGACAAGCACAGCAGGTCCGGCTGGATTCCGCCTTGGCCGCCGACGCGAGCGTCGGCGGGCGCCTGCTCCGAGGCGAACAGCGTGCCGGTGCGGCCGAAGCCGACCGCGATCTCGTCGGCGATCAGGAATACGCCGTGCGCATCGCACAGTTCCCGCGCCAATTTCAGATACAGCGGGTCGTGCATGCGCATGCCGCCGGCGCACTGCACGCGCGGCTCCAGTATCAGCGCGCAGACTTCATCGGCGTGATGTTCCAGCAATACGCGCAATGCGTCGGCGGCGCGGCGGGCACGGTCGGCCGGGGTTTCGCCCGGTTCGCACAGGTAGGCATCGGGGGAGGGGGCGAACAGGGCTTGCGCAAGCAGTGGTGCGTAGATGCGCCGATACAGCGGAATGTCGCCCACCGCGAGAGCGCCAAGCGTCTCCCCGTGATACCCGTTGTCGAGCGCGATGAACTTGGTGCGTCCTTCCACGCCGCGGTTGCGGAACCAGTGGAACGCCATCTTCAGCGCCACTTCGACGCCGGCCGAGCCGTTGTCGGCGAAGAACACCTTGGTCAGAGGCTCACGACCCGCCTCGCGCGGCGCGATGGCGAGCAGTCGTTCGGCCAGTTCGACCGCCGGCGCATGCGAGCAACCGGCCAGGATCACGTGTTCCAGCGTCGACGCCTGGCGGGCGATGGCAGCGGCGATGCGCGGCTCGGCGTGGCCGAACAGGTTGGTCCACCAGCTCGATATCGCATCCAGGTAGCGACGCCCGTCGTGGCCGATCAGCCAGGGGCCCTCGCCGCGGGCGATGGGCAGCAGCGGCAGGGTATCGGACAGGTGCTCGCGCATCTGCGTGCACGGGTGCCACAGCACGGCCAGGTCGCGTTTGCGCCAGGCGTCCGCGTCGCCCGCGCCAGCGCCGGTCATCGGGCCGACCTCGGCCTCTGTTAGCATCCCGCCATCGTGAGTCGTCTTGTGCATCCCACTATTATCCCGTCTAAGTGCATGCCGCGCAGTGCCGGCGCTGGCGCCCCATGCGGAGCCGCGCGATGAGCCGGCGGCTGCCCATCATCCACCGCATCACCGAGCACGATGCCGGCCCGTACCGGCTCGAGCGCCTAGACCTGGAGTTCGCCAACGGCGAGCGTCGCCATTACGAGCGCCTGCATGGCCGCGGCCATGGCGCCGTGGTCGTAGTGCCGATGCTCGATGCCGATACCGTCCTGCTGGTGCGCGAGTACGCGGCCGGGGTCCATCGCTACGAGCTGGGGCTGGTCAAGGGCCGCATCGACGCCGGCGAGACGCCCGAGCAGGCCGCCGACCGCGAGCTGAAAGAGGAGGCCGGCTACGGCGCCCGCTCGCTGACCGTGCTGCGCGCCCTGACGCTGGCGCCGACCTACATGAGCCACCAGGCGCACCTGGTGCTGGCTCGCGACCTCTATCCCGAGCGCCTGCCGGGCGACGAGCCGGAGGAACTGGAAGTCGTGCCGTGGAAGCTCGATGACTTGCACGAGCTGATCCTGTGCGAGGACTTCTCCGAGGGGCGCAGCATCGCCGCCCTGTTCATTGCCCGCGAGTGGCTGAGGATGCAAGCATGATTTCCCAAGACCTGCGCGAGGGCGTCATCGCGCTGGCGAAGGATGCCGCCGCGGCGATCCTGGGCATCTACGAAAGCGAGTTCGCCGTCCAGCACAAGGACGACGATTCGCCGCTGACCGCGGCCGATCTGGCCGCGCACCGCTGCATCGTCGACGGCCTGGCGCGCCTGACGCCAGACATCCCGGTGCTATCGGAGGAGTCCGCGCACGAAGTGTCCACCGCGCAGCGCCGGCAATGGTCGCGGTTGTGGATGGTCGACCCGCTCGACGGCACGCGCGAGTTCGTCAAGCGCAATGGCGAGTTCACCGTCAACATCGCCCTGATCGAAGACGGCGTGGCCGTGTTCGGCGTCGTGCAGGCGCCGGTGACCGGCGCGTTGTGGCATGGCGGCGCGACCCTGGGCGCATTCCACCGCAACGGCGTGCACGATGCGCCGGTGCGCGTGCGAGCACCGGCGACGGCACCGCTTCGGGTGGCCGCCAGCCGCTCGCATCGCGACACGCGCACCGAAGCGTTCATAGCGCGCATGGGCGAGGTCGAGCCGCTCGGCCTGGGTTCGTCGCTGAAGTTCTGCAAGCTTGCCGAAGGCGGTCTGGATGTCTATCCACGCTTCGGACCGACCAGCGAATGGGACACGGCCGCCGGCCAATGCGTGCTGGAAGGTGCTGGCGGCGCCGTGCTGGATCCGCAGGGCCGACCGTTCCGCTACAACCAGCGCGATCGCATCCTCAATGGCGATTTCATCGCGCTGGGCGACACCGCGCTGCCGTGGAAAGATTGGCTGGGCGGCTGAAGCGCTCCTACAGGGAAAAACACTGCCTATGTCCGACCCCGCTGCATCGTCGATCGACCGCCTCATCGACATCATGGCGCGCCTGCGCGATCCGCAAGGCGGCTGCCCGTGGGACGTCGAACAGACCTTCGCCACGATCGCCCCGTACACGATCGAGGAGGCCTACGAAGTGGCCGACGCGATCGACCGCGGCGACCTGGGCGAGTTGAAGGACGAACTGGGCGACCTGCTGTTGCAGGTCGTGTTCCATGCGCGCATGGCACAGGAACAGGGGGCGTTCGCGTTCGACGACGTGGTCGCGGCGATCAGCGACAAGATGGTGCGGCGACATCCGCACGTCTTCGGCGATGCCTCGGTGGCCGACGCCGATGCGCAGACCGTCGCCTGGGAAGAGCACAAGCGCCGCGAACGCGAGGACAACGGCCACCAGGACCGTTCCGCGTTGGCCGGCATCGCCCGTGGCCTGCCGGAGTGGCAGCGCGCAGTGAAGCTGCAGAAGCGCGCCGCCCGCGTCGGCTTCGACTGGCCGGACGTGACGCCGGTGTTCGCCAAGCTGCACGAGGAGATCGACGAGGTCCGTGCCGAGTTCGCGGCGCTGGAGGCCGACCCGGCCGACGCCGCCGCGCGCGACCGTCTCGAGGACGAGATCGGCGATGTGCTGTTCGTCTGCGCCAACCTGGCCCGCCACGCGCAGGTCGATGTCGGCGCTGCACTGCGCCGGGCCAACCTCAAGTTCGAGCGCCGATTCCGGGCGATGGAGGCGCTGGCGCAAGCCGAGGCCGGTGGCCTTGCCGGGCTGTCGCTGCAGGAGCAGGATCGTTATTGGGATCGCGCCAAGGCCCAAGAGAAGCGCTAGCTTCCGGGCGATTCAGCACGAAAAACCACAGGAGGGCTCATGTCGCGGCAGTTCCAAAGCTTCCGTGAGTTTTACCCGTTCTATCTGAGCGAACACAGCAACCGCACCAGTCGTCGCCTGCATTTCATCGGCAGTTGCGGCGTGCTGGCGCTGCTGCTCGTCGCGGTGGCACAGCGCAATGCCTGGTGGCTGCTGGCGGCGCTGGTCTGTGGCTATGGGTTCGCCTGGGTCGGGCACTTCTTCTTCGAGAAGAACCGACCTGCGACATTCCGTTATCCGTTCTATTCGTTCGTCGGCGACTGGGTCATGTTCCGCGACATCATCGCCGGCCGGATCAAGTTCTGACCGGAGGCCTTGGCCGCCATCGGCGAATGCGGGGCAGCGGGCTTAAGCCCGCCCAAATCCGCCCACATCCAGGAAGGTCACTCCAGGAAGATCAGCCACGCGGCCACCGCAATCAGCGCGAAGCCGGCCCAGTGGTTCCACTTCAGCGGCTCTCCGAGGTACCAGGCCGAGAAGCCGGCGAACACCAGCAAGGTGATGACCTCCTGCATGCCCTTCAGTTGCGGCGCCGAATAGACGGCGCTGCCGATCCGGTTGGCGGGCACCATCAGGGCGTATTCGAACAGGGCGATGCCCCAGCTGGCGACGATGGCCAGCACCAGCGGCGCCGACCGGTATTTCAGGTGGCCGTACCAGGCGAAGGTCATGAAGACGTTGGAGGCCAGCAGGAGCAGGACGGGGGCGTAGCGGTCGAATGGCATGGATGGGCGGCCGGGTGAATGGCAAATTACGGCGGGATCGGCGTAGCCTATCGTCTTCACAAGACCTCTACCCGCGAAACGGCAGCCTTCACAAAACTGAAGGAGGAGTGGCCCATGCAAGGTGGCAGAGACGGTGGTCTGGTCCTGATCGTCGAAGACAACCGCAATATCTCCGAGATGGTGGGCGAATACCTCGAAAGCCGCGGCTTCGAGGTGGACTACGCCTCAGACGGTGTCGACGGCTACAGGCTGGCGGCCGAGAACAATTACGACGTGGTCGTACTGGACCTGATGCTGCCGCGCATGGACGGCATCGAGGTCTGCAAGAAGCTGCGCGAAGAGGCACGCAAGTCCACGCCGGTACTGATGTTGACATCGCGCGACACGCTCGACGAGAAGCTCACCGGTCTCGGCGCCGGCGCCGACGACTACCTGACCAAGCCGTTCGCGATCCAGGAGCTTGAAGCGCGCCTGCGCGCCCTGATCCGCCGCGAGCGCCGCCAGGTCGGAGGCGAAGTGCTCAAGGTCGCCGACCTGGTGCTCGATCCGGCCAGCCTGCGCGTCACGCGCGGCGGCAGCGAATTGCAGCTTTCGCCTATCGGCCTGCGCCTGCTGACCATCCTGATGCGCGAATCGCCGCGCGTGGTCAGCCGACAGGAGATCGAGCGCGAGATCTGGGGTAACGGCCTGCCGGATTCGGATACGTTGCGCAGCCATCTGTACAACCTGCGCAAGACCATCGACAAGCCATTCGACAAGCAGCTGCTGCATACGGTGCAAAGTGCCGGTTATCGCGTGGCGGACATATCGCAACCACCGGACTGACGCAGTTTTCATGCCACAGGGGCTTCCGCGCAGGATCAAGCTTGCGTTCGTCACGCAGGCCTTGATCGGCAGCATCGTGATCACGCTGGGCATCGTGCTCGCGGCCGTGGTCGTGCGTCATTCGGTGATCGAGCAGCGCGTGCGCAGCGAGGCCGAAGCGTTCTGGCAGGCGCGCAGCGCCGAGCCGGATCACCGGCTGCCGGCGTCGTCGACGATGTCGAGCTATCTGGTGCTCAAAGGCGGCTCGGAGTCCGACCTGCCCGAATCGCTGCGCGGCCTGACACCCGGCCTGCATTCCTTCCCCGAGCCCGGCCGCATGGCGTACGTGAGCACCAGGCCGCAGGGCACGCTGTACCTGGTGTTTTCGGCGTGGATGGCCGACCAGTCTGTGTTGCTGACCGGCCTGGTGTCGCTGTTGCTGTCGCTGCTGACCAGCGGCGTTCTGATCTGGCTGACGTACCGCACCTCCAAGCGCCTGGTGACGCCGGTGAGCTGGCTGGCCAACCAGGTGACGCAGTGGGACCCGCGCGATCCCGACGCCAGCGCGATCACTCCCGGTCGCCTGCCCACCGACGCCGGCGTGGAAGTGCGCAAGCTGTCGCGGGCACTGGGCGGACTTGCCAGGAAATTGAACGAGTTCGTCCAGCGCGAGCGCGACTTCACCCGTGACGCCAGCCATGAACTGCGCACGCCACTGACGGTGATTCGCGTTGCCACCGACCTGATGCTGGCCGAACCAGACCTCCCGCCGCGCATGCAGCGTTCGCTCAACCGCGTGAAGGACGCAGGGCGCGACATGGAGGCGGTGATCGACGCTTTCCTGATCCTGGCGCGCGAATCCGACGTGGCACCGGTCAGCGAGGAGTTCGATGTGCGCGACATCGTCGAGGCCGAGGTCGCGAAGGTGAAGCCGGCACTGGCCGGCAAGCCGGTCGAACTGAACATTCGCGACGAGGGCGCTCCGCACCTGACCGCGCCGCGTCACGTGTTGAGCGTCATGGTCGGCAACCTGCTCGATAATGCGGTGCGCTACACGGACCAGGGGCGCATCGAACTGCTTCTGGCCGGCGACCGGATCGAGATCCGCGACAGCGGGATCGGGATGACACCCGATACCCTGGCCAAGGCATTCGATCCGTTCTTCCGTGCGGACCGCCAGCGTGCCGATGGCCGTGGCATGGGGTTGTCGATCGTGCGCCGGTTGGGCGAGCGCTTTGGCTGGCCGGTCACGCTCAGCAGCGAGCCCGGGCAGGGCACCCGGGCGGTGATCCGGTTCGAGCACTGAGCCAACGGTTGCGACGCTTTGCGCGAGACGTTCGGTCACCGACACCCGCATGATGTTCATGCGCGGTGCCGCGCTTGCGGCGTGCGCCTCCTCACCCATGGCTCGATCGGAAACGGTGCACATCCATGTGCGCCGCCCTTGGGTTTGGGGAATTGATCGGTTGTTCCAAGCAAAAGCCAACCAGGCGTGGGTGCACGTCGTGCACACAAACGGCTCCGCGCGATATGCTCGGGAAGAAAAACCGCCGGAATCCCACCATGCGCTACCGCATCCTGATCCCACTGCTTGCCCTCGCCACCATGAATGCCTACGCCGCCGACAAGCCCGCCCAGCCGAAGACGGCGCTGGTCATCCACGGCGGTGCCGGCTTCGTGCCCAAGGACTCCATCAGCGATGACGAGCGTCGCGCCTACCACGCTGCACTCAACCGCGCGCTCGACGCCGGCAACAAGATCCTGGGCAGCGGCGGCAGCGCGCTCGACGCGGTCACTGCGGCCGTTGTCGTGCTCGAGGATGCGCCGCAGTTCAACGCCGGCAAGGGCGCGGTGTTCAACGCCAAGGGCGGTCACGAACTCGATGCCGCGATCATGGAAGGGCATACCCGTCGCGCCGGTGCGATCGCCGGGGTGACCACGATCAAGAACCCGATCAAGCTGGCGCGCACGGTGATGGAGAACAGCCCGCACGTGATGCTGGCCGGCGCCGGCGCCGAAGCGTTCGCCGACACGCGTCCGGAGATCGAGCGCGTGCCCAACAGTTGGTTCGACACCGACAAGCGCCGTAAGCAACTGGAGAAGGCGCAGCAGGAGGAGGCCGCCAAAGGCAAGCGCGAGGCGCGCACGACCGATGGCGATGCGCCGACCTATTTCGGCACCGTCGGCGCGGTCGCGCTCGACGAGCAGGGCCACATTGCCGCCGCCACCAGCACTGGTGGGATGACCAACAAGAAGTGGGGCCGCGTGGGCGATGCGCCGATCATCGGCGCGGGCACCTGGGCCGACTCGGGTTGCGGCGTTTCAGGCACCGGCTGGGGTGAGTTCTACATCCGTAACGCCGTCGCGCACGACATCTGCGCGCGCGTGGCCTATCGAGGCGATTCGCTGCAGGCCGCCGCCGAGGAAGTGGTCAACAAGATCGTGCCGGCCGCA
>DATDBD010000226.1:0-15255 GCA_036525015.1 Lysobacter sp. | reverse complement strand
CGATGGGCGGCCTTGCGCGGCCCTGGGTTCTGGCGACCGCCCGGCTTGGGCAACGGCGCATTGAGCTGGAGCGGACGGCTCGCGGCGAAGCCTTCCGCCACCGCCAGCTCCACGTCGGCCTTGAGCATGCGCTGGATCTGGCGCAGCAGCCCGCCTTCTTCCGGCGCGACGAACGACAACGCCTCACCACTGGCACCGTTGCGACCGGTACGGCCGATGCGGTGGATGTAGTCCTCGGCGACCATCGGCAGATCGTAGTTGATGACCAGCGGCAAGTCCGGGATGTCCAGGCCGCGCGCGGCGACGTCGGTGGCGACCAGCACGCGTGCTTTGCCGGCCTTGAAATCGCGCAGTGCCTTCTGGCGCTGGGCCTGACTCTTGTTGCCGTGGATCGCCACCGCGGCCAGGCCGGATTCTTCCAGCTGTTCGGCCAGACGGTTGCAGCCATGCTTGGTGCGGCCGAACACGATCACGCGGTCGGTGTGGCGCTTGCTGAGGATATCCACCAGCAAGTCCCGCTTGCGCGCGACATCGACCACGTGGGCGCGATGGGCGATGGTTTCGGCGATGGTGTTCTGCGCCGCAACCTGCACCTGCTTGGGCTCACGCATGAACTCCAGCGCCAGTTGCTTGAGCTGCGACTCGAACGTCGCCGAGAACAGCATCGTCTGGCGATCGCGCGGCAACTTGGCCAGGATGCGCTTCATCGCCGGCAGGAAGCCCATGTCGAGCATGCGGTCGGCTTCGTCCAACACCAGGATCTCGATCGCATCGAGCTTGGCGGTGCCGCGCTCCATGTGGTCCATCAGACGGCCCGGGGTGGCGACGAGCACGTCGACGCCGCGGCGGAACATCTCCACCTGCGGGCCCATGCCGGCGCCGCCGTAGATCGCGCTGATGTTCATGCGCAGGTGCTTGCCGTAGCCGCGCAGGCTTTCGGTGACCTGCACCGCCAGCTCGCGGGTCGGCACCAGGATCAGCGCGCGCGGACGGCGGGAGCCGTTGGCGGCGGTCTGCTTGGACAGACGGTTGAGCAGCGGCAGGCCGAACGCGGCGGTCTTGCCGGTACCGGTCTGGGCGCCGCCCAACAGATCGTGGCCAGCCAGCGCCAGCGGGATGGCTTCGGCCTGGATCGGCGTCGGCGTGTTGTAGTTCTGTTCGGTCAGCGCGCGCAGCAACGCAGGCGCAAGCCCGAGGGATTCGAACGTCATGTGGTGAAACTCCTTTGGCCCGCGAGCCAACGGGCGTCCACAGGTCGTGGACGCGCCGGATACGGTCGCGTGATGACTCCAGCGTTCCCTTGAACCGCGCTGCGAGTAATCGAATTGGACGGCTGCCGGAAGCTCCGGGCCGTGTCTGCGCGACGAAAGACGTGCGGGATAAAAGCCGTTTTGAACGGCCCTGCTAGGGGCCTACGGCGGGCATACCTGGGAAACGTACCCTTACGGGGAGGCAGCCGTGCGCTGAACGGGGCGGACTCTACGCGAAACCGGCCCCGGCCGCCACCCTCGCCCCCCGCCCCCGATGGGCTCTGGTTAAGATCGACCTACCTGAACAGCCTCCCGGCGACACCTGCGGAGTATCGGCATTGGCCACGTCCCTGCTACGCCAGCGCGACCACGAAGACAGCCACCGCGTCGCCCCGGTGGAGTTGTTCTTCGACCTGGTGTTCGTGTTCGCCATCACCCAGCTCTCGCACACGCTGCTGGAGAACCTCACGACCACCGGCGCTCTGCGCACGCTGTTGCTGTTCCTGGCGGTGTGGTGGCTGTGGATCTTCACCTCCTGGGTCACCAACTGGCTAGACCCCGATCGCCTGCCTGTTCGCGTGATGCTGTTCGCGCTGATGCTGGGCGGGCTGGTGCTGTCCTCATCGATCCCGCAGGCCTTCGGGGATCGCGGACTGGTGTTCGGCGCGGTGTTCGCCGCGATGCAGGTCGGTCGCACGCTGTTCGTGGCCTTCGTGATGCGTCGCCATCACCAGAGCCATTACCTCAGCTTCCTGCGGATCGCGGCGTGGCTGCTGCTCTCGGGCGTGTTCTGGGTGCTGGGCGGCCTGACCGAAGGCACGGCCCGCGCCGGTTGCTGGATCGTCGCCGTCGCCGTGGAATACATATCGCCGGCACTGTACTTCTGGGTGCCGCGACTGGGCCGTTCCACCACCGCCGACTGGGACATCGATGGCCGCCACCTGGCCGAGCGCTGCGCATTGTTCGTGATCATCGCGCTGGGCGAGTCGATTCTCGTCACCGGCAGCGCCTTCGCCCAACAGGCCTGGAACACAGCCACGGCGGCGGCATTCGTCGTCGCCTTCCTCGGCAGCGTGGCGATGTGGTGGATCTATTTCGACACCGGCGCCGAGCGTGGCAGTCGCCGCATCGCGCAATCGGATGATCCGGGACGACAGGGGCGGCTGGCCTACACCTATCTGCACCTGCTGATCATCGCGGGCGTGATCGTCAGCGCTGTGGCCGATGAACTGGTTCTGGCACATCCGCACCACTTCAGCGGGCACGACAACGACGCGATCGCCACGATCCTGGGTGGGCCGGCGCTGTACGTCGTCGGCAACGCATTGTTCAAATGGGTGATCAACGACCGCCGCGGGCCGCCGTTCTCGCATTGCGCCGGCCTGGCGATGCTGGCCGCATTGACGCCGCTGGCCTACTCGCACGCGTTCTCGCCGCTGACGCTGGGAACGGCGACGACGACGGTGCTGGTGATCGTGGCGGTGTGGGAGACGATGGCGCTGCGCCGGGCGTAAGACGCCCTGCCAAGCCCGCTTTCGTCGAATGTGTCGGCTCTGGATTGTGGATTCCCGCTTTCGCGAACATGACGATGCAGGAAGGCGGCGCCCCTATACCTGCAGCACCGTCCCCGGTCTCGCCAGCGTTGCGGTGACGCCAAAACGTTCACCGATCTCGCCGGACAGAGCCTCGCGCGCCTTGTCCTCGCCGTGCACCAGCGCCAGCGGCGGATGACCGCCGTTGCCGGAGCCGGCGATCGCGCCGTACCAATCGATCAACCCGCGTTGGTCGGCATGCGCCGACAGGCCGCCCACGGTGTGTCGTTGCGCGTTGACCCGCACGTCGCGACCGTGGATGCGGATCCACCGGGCACCATCGACCAGGCGGCGTCCGATCGTGCCTTCAGCCTGATACCCGACGAACACCACGTGCGTGCTGCGGCGATCCAGGCGATGGCGGAAGTGGTGCAGGATGCGGCCGGCATTGGCCATGCCGGAGCCGGCTATCACGATCGCACCGCTGTCGATGCGATTGATCGCCATCGACTCTTCCCTGCTCGCTGTGACGTGCAGGTTGGGCAAGCGGAACGGATTGGGCTTCTCGCGCCAGACGCGTTTGGCATCTTCGTCGAACAGGTCGGCGTGGCGGTCGTAGATGTCGACCACCTTCGCCGCCATCGGACTGTCCAGGAAGATCCGCCAGCGCGCCAGCCCCCACTCTTCCCAGTGCCGCGCGAACCAGTACAGCAACTCCTGGCTGCGTCCGACGGCGAAGGCCGGAATCAACACGTTGCCACCATCGCGCCAGGCTGCATCGAGGATGCCACCCAACTCGCGGATGGTATCGGCGCGATCGCGATGCAGGCGGTCGCCATAGGTCGATTCCATCAGCACGAGGTCGGCGCGGTCGATGGTGGCCGGATCGCGCAGGATCGGCGTGCCCTTTGGGCCGATGTCGCCGGAGAACACGAGCTTGCGGCCGTCTTTGTTGCTGCCATGCGTCCACAACTCGACGCTGGCCGAGCCGAGGATGTGGCCGGTTTCGCGGAAGGCGATTTCGACGCCAGGGAAGATCTCACGCCGCGTGTCGTAGGGCAGCGGTTGCACCCGCTCCATCGCTGCCTGCACGTCCTCGCGCGTGTACAGCGGCAGCGCCTCGGGCTCGCTATTGCGGCGATGCCGGTTGACGCGCTCGGCCTCGCCTTCGGAGATGGAGGCCGCATCGAGCAGCATCACCGGCATCAGCGCCGCGGTCGCCGCTTGTGCGTAGATCGGCCCGCGAAATCCGCGCTTGACCAGCAACGGCACGCGGCCGATGTGATCGATGTGCGCGTGGCTGATGATCAGCGCATCCAGCGCGGCCGGCTCGAACGGGAAAGGTTCGAAGTTGCGCCGCTCGGCTTCGGGACTGCCCTGGATCATGCCGCAGTCCAGCAGCAGTCGCCGTCCCTCCGCCTCGACCTCGTGCAGCGAACCGGTGACCTCGCCCGCCGCTCCATGGAAGTGCACACGCATGGCCGTCCTCTTTGCGCTTCGTCGTGGAACGGCCCGGACCGTAGCACGCGTGGCGGCCAGGCGTGAGCGGCGGCCGTCTGCGCACGGCCGCTAACCGCACCTCATCCATGTCCCACATGCGCTCGCCAGCGCCGGCAAGCCGAACGCCCTGCGGTCCCTCGCCAAGGCCCGGATTCGGCGTCCGGGGCTTTGCTTTTCTCGGTCCGGCGGGCCGACGGAGGGGGTCAACGTGACCTTCGACACCCCCGCCCGGGCCCGATCACGGCTAATGTCCGCCGATGCCCCAGCCGGGGTTGTCCCAGATCTCCCTAACGCCAGTCTGGCCGGAGCCCGTTGTGAGCCTCAAAAAAACGCCTGCCTCAAAGCCGCAAATCCTGATGCTGTCCGTTGCCGTCGCCGCCGCCCTGTCGGCGTGCGCCAAGAAGGAGGAGGCCGCACCGGTCGCCGATGCCGCCAAGCCGGCCGAAGCCACTGCCTACAAGCTCGACGAGAGCAAGCTGCCCGGCGTCAACCGCTTCGCCGTCGCCGATCTCGATACCGCCAAGGACGCGTGCACCGACTTTGGCGGCTACGTCAACGGCAAGTGGCTCGCCGCCAACCCGATCCCGGGCGACCGCACCTCGTGGGGCGCGTTCGAAATGCTCAACGAGCGTTCGATCGCCGTGCAGCGCCAGCTCGCCGAGCAGGCCGCCGCCGACGCGAAGGCCGCCGGTGTGGAGAAGATCGTCGGTGACTTCTGGGCCACCGGCATGGACGCGGCCAAGATCAACGAGCAGGGCATCAAGCCGATCCAGCCGCAGCTCGACGCGATCGCCGCGCTCGACAGCCAGGAGAAGATCGCCGAGTACCTGCGCACCAGCGCCGCCAAGGGCGAGAACGTCCTGTTCGGCTTCGGTCCGGAAGCCGACTTCAAGGATTCCAAGAACAACATCGGCTACGCCTCGCAGGGTGGCCTGGGCCTGCCGGACAAGCCCTACTACTTCGACGCCGACAAGAAGGACAAGCTGGCCGCGTACGAGCAGCACGTCGCCAAGGTGCTGGAGCTGAGCGGCGTCCCGGCTGCCGATGCCGCCAAGCAGGCCAAGGACGTGATCGCGTTCGAGACCCGCCTGGCCAAGGCTTCGGTCGACAAGAAGACGCTGCAGCGCGACGTCTCGCTGTACTACAACCCTGTCACCCCGGCCGAGGCCGACAAGCTGGCGCCGAACTTCCCGTGGACGAAGTTCATCGAGTCGCAGGGCGTTGCGGTGCCGAAGATGTTCTCGCTGGCGATGCCGGCCTTCCACGCCGAAGTCAGCAAGATGCTGGCCGACGTGCCGGCAGCGCAGTGGCAGAGCTACCTGCGCTTCCACACCATCGATGAGGCCTCGCCGTACCTGTCGGATGCCTTCGTCGATGAGAACTTCAACTTCTACAACAAGACCATGCGCGGTCAGAAGGAGCTGAAGGAGCGCGGCAAGCGCGTGCTGTCGACGATCGAACAGCAGGCAGGCGAAGCGCTGGGCCAGATGTACGTCAAGGTCGCCTTCCCGGCGGAATCGAAGGCGCGCATGCAGGAGCTGGTGAAGAACCTGTCCGAATCGCTGAAGGGCCGTATCCAGAACCTGGCCTGGATGAGCGACGACACCAAGAAGAAGGCGATGGAGAAGTGGGCCGCCTTCACCCCGAAGATCGGCTACCCGGACAAGTGGCGTGAGTGGAACGGCCTGAGCACCGGCCGCGACAGCTACATCGGCAACGTGCTGGCCGCCAACGAGTTCAACTACAAGTGGATGATGGGCAAGATCGGCAAGCCGGTCGACCGCACCGAATGGGGCATGCCGCCGCAGATGGTGAACGCCTATTACAACCCGCTGCAGAACGAGATCGTGTTCCCGGCCGCCATCCTGCAGCCGCCGTTCTTCGATCCCAACGCCGACGACGCCACCAACTACGGCGGCATCGGCGCGGTGATCGGCCACGAGATGACCCACGGCTACGACGACCAGGGCAGCCGCTTCGGACCGGGCGGCAACTTCGAGGTGTGGTGGACCGACGCCGACGCCAAGAGCTTCTCCGGCCGCACCGACAAGCTGGTGAAGCAGTTCAACGGCTATGAGGCGGCGCCGGGCATGAAGGTCAAGGGCGACCTGACCCTGGGCGAGAACATCGCCGACCTGGGCGGCCTGGCCACGGCCTACGACGCGATGAAGAAGGCGACCGAAGGCAAGGAAGATCCGAAGACCGACGGCCTGACCCGCGACCAGCGCTTCTTCCTCAACTGGGGCACGGTGTGGCGCCGCAACTTCACCGACGACGAGCTGAAGCTGCGCGTCAACACCGACGAGCATGCTCCGGCCACGTTCCGCGCGGTCGGTGCGCCGTCGAACCTGCCGGCTTTCGCCGCTGCGTTCTCGTGCAAGCCGGGCCAGCCGATGGTCCGCGAGGGCGACAAGCAAGTCGTGATCTGGTAACCGTTCGCGGACATCAGTAACAGCAAAAGGCCCGGTTTTCCGGGCCTTTTTCTTTGGGCAGGACAGGCCCTGAACGAAGCCCCGCCATGTACCGGGCGTGCACATCGCCTGCGAAAACCCGCTGCTACACTCGGCCCGGTTTCGACTGCATGGATGATCCGCGATGACCACCCCTCGCCCGCTTGCCTGCGCCCTTGTCCTGGCCCTGATCGCGGGATTGGCCTCCCCGGCCGCCGATGCCCAGAAGAAACGCGCGCCCGCCAAGTCGAAGGCCCCGGCTGCCGCCAACGCCTGCACCGACTTCTACGCCAGCGCCAATGCCGACTGGCTGCGCACCCATGCGTTGCCGTCCGCAGCGGTCTCGGTATCGGCGCTGGGGCAGCTCAGCGAGCGCGCCCGCACGCAGCAGATCGAGTTGTTGCAGAACTCGATGAGTTCGCCGCAGAACGATGTGCAGAAGCTGCTGGGCGATTTCTGGGCAAGCGGGTTGGACGAGGCGGCGGTGGAGCGCGACGGCGCGCGGCCGATCGCGCCGTTGCTGGGCCGCATCAACGCCATCAAGAACGCAAAGGACATCCCGGCCTCAATCGCGGCGTTGCACCAGGTCGGCATTCCGGTCGTCTTCAACTTCGGCGCCGACATCGATCTGAAGGACCTGAGCCGCCACATCGGCTATTTCAGCCAGGGTGGCCTGGGCCTGCCCGATCCGGCCTACTACACCCGCAGCGACGCCGACACGCGTGCGCTGATGGGCCAGTACGCGAGCTACGTCGAAAAGATCCTGGCGCTGACGGGCACCCCGCAAGACAAGCTCGCCGCCGAAGCCCGCCAGGTCATCGATCTGGAAACCCGCATCGCCCAGGCGTCACGACCTCTGCTCGACCTGCGCGTCCCGCGCAACAACTACGGCCCGATGGAAACCGCCAAGGCCGCCAAGCAGTACAAGCGATTGCAACTGGCCGAGTTCCTCAAGGCGCAGGGCGTCACCGACGACAGCGTGTCGATCGCCAATCCCGCGTTGTTCGCGCAATTGGACAGCCTGGTGGGCAGCCTCAAGCCCGACCAGTGGAAGGCGTACCTGCGTTGGCGCGTGGGCGACTCGATGGCGCCTTACCTGGCCAAACCATTTCGCGACGCCGAGTACGACTTCCGCGGTCGCCTGCTCGGCGGCCGGCCCGCGCCGTCGCGGCAGCAGGCGGTGCTGGACGCGATCAATCTCGCCGCCGGCCCGATGCTCGGGCGCGAGTACACCAGCCGTTACCTGTCGGCTCCCACGCGCTCACGCGCGCAGGAAATCGCCACTCAGGTGCGCGGCGCGCTCGGTGCCGCGATCGATCGCGACAACCGCTTCAGCGCTGCCGCCAAGAGCGAGGCCAAGGCCAAGCTCGACAAGCTCGCCATCGAGATCGGCGCGCCCAAGCGCGACCTCGATTACAGCGTGCAACCGATGGGCCGCGGCAGCTTCGGCAGCAACATGCTGATCGCATCGACGTGGCGTCATCGCGAGGAAATGAAGCGCATCGGCCGCGGCAACGCCGACCGCCGCTGGGATGTGCTGCCGCAGCAGCCGGCACTGGCCTACGACATCGCCCAGAACCGCTTGATCGTCACCGCCGCGATCCTTCAGCCGCCGGTGCTCGACACCGGCAAGGACATCGCCGCTCAGTACGGCGCCTACGGCGCGCTGGTCGGACACGAACTGAGCCACGGTTTCGACAATCGCGGCCGACTGGTCGATTCGAAACAGGAATTGCGCGATTGGTGGACGCCGTCCGAAGCCAGCGCATGGGACGCGTTCGGCAACCGCGTGGCGGCGCAGTACGGCGGCTTCGCCTACCCCGGTCTGTCCGGTTCGCGCGTCAACGGCACGCAGGTGCGCGACGACGCCATCGCCGACCTGGCCGGCGTCGAATTGGCCTGGGCCGCTTTGCGCGACGCGCAGCCTTCGGCCAGCAAGACGGCGCAGCAGGATTTCTACAAGGGCTGGGCCTCGCTGTGGGCCGAGCACCTGAGCCCCGCCGCCGCGGCCGAGCGCGCCGCGACCGACGTGCACGCACCGGGACAGTGGCGCACGAACGCGCCGCTGATGAACCAGTCCGGTTTTGGCGAAGCCTTTGGCTGCAAGGTGGGGTCGTCGATGCAGGTTGCGGCGGATAAGCAGATCAAGCTGTTCCCGTAGCGAAGGCCGCTCGATAAGAGAGACGGCGCGAGTTTCGCGCCTGGCCTTTCGAACCACGGGATAGCATCCAGACCCGAAGGGCGCCACACATGGGCGTGCGGCGTTTTCGACCGAGCCATGGATGGCGAGCCGAAAAATCCCCTTAGCCCCTCCAACGTGGGGCTGATTTGTCGAGAGGGCCATTTCTTTTGGTGAGCAGCAAAGAAAAGGGACCCGGGCCGCGCAGCGGACGGAAGCTTGCTCTTGCTGCGAAAACTAGCGAGCAAGGCAAAGACAATCGCAAAATCAAAATGGATCCCAGCTTTCGCTGGGATGACGGGCATGTGCCCGCTGCGGCGACGCTCGCGCGAAGCGCGAAACCTCACGTCAAACGTCAACGCTATCGCACCACCCGCATCCGCGGCGGCCCCTTGCGACCGAACGGCGGTTGCCCCCGCCAGTAGCGGATCAGCAACCAGCCGAAGAGCATCCCACCCAGGTGCGCGAAGTGCGCCACGCCCGGCATCACGTTGGTGATGCCCAGCAGCAGTTCGATCGCACCGTAGACGATCACCAGCGTGCGTGCCTTCATCGGGATCGGCGGGATCAGCAGCATGACGCGCTGGTTCGGGAACAGCATGCCGTAGGCCAGCAGCAGCCCGAAGATGCCGCCCGATGCGCCCACCGTCGGGTAGGCTTCGCCGCCCTGGCTCACCGTCCATGCGCCGACAGCAAGCTGGCACACGGCGGCACCGACCACACAGACCAGGTAGTACGTGAAGTAGCGGCGTTGCCCCCACACGTGCTCCAGCGGCGCGCCGAACATCGCCAACGCCAGCATGTTGAACAGCAGATGCGCCCAGCCGCCGTGCATGAAGCCGTAGGTCACCACCTGCCACGGCAGGAAGGTGTAAGCGTAGGGATCATCGCCGCCCATCGGCGGCCACAGCATGAACTGGGCGAGCGCGGCGTCCCCCAGCATCAACTGCAACAGGAATACCAAGCCGTTGGCGATCAGCAGCGCCTTGGTGACGGGGGGGAGATTGGAAAACATTGAGGCTCCTCGGGAGCGCACATGGTAGCCGGTACGCGGCGATGTGCCTCCGCCGGCGTCAGCTTCGCGCGCGCTTGCCACCGGTCGACACGGCCCGGCTCTTGCGTACCGGTCTGGCCGGCGCCAAGGGGGCGTGCATGCCTTCACCCCACATCTGCTCGTCTAGCGTGGCCGCTGCGCGCTGGCCGCGCACACGGCCGGCCTCGACACGCACACCCTCGGCGCGCAGCCGCTGGCTTTGTTCACGGAAGCCCTTGGAACCTTCTGGAAAGGCGATCCGGCCGTCCGAACGCAGTACGCGATGCCAGGGCAGGTCGCGGTCGTCGTTCTGGCTAAGCAGTCTCGCGACCAGGCGCGCGCGGCCGGGCAGCCCGGCGCGACGGGCCACCTCGCCGTAACCGGCGACCTCGCCACGGGGTATCGCACGGATCGCGGCCAGGATGCGGTGCGCAGCCGCGTCCTTGCCGGCATCTTGATTGCTCATCGCGGTAGCATACCGGGGCAACCTCAGGCAGGAGCCACCCGTGCGCAACTTCGACACCATCCGCCGCCACCTCAAGGGCAGCGACTTCCGCATTACCGAGCATGACGTCGACGTCATCTGCATCGAGATGTCGCTGGAGCAAGGAACACGCCACCAGGCGATCTTCCTGTCCGAGCTCGACGACGACGACGGGCGTCCCTACCTGCGCGTCAGCACGGCGGTCTCGCCGATCACCGGCCTGGATGCGAAGCGCGCATTGATCTTCAACTGGCAGAGCCGGGTCGGTTACCTGGCCATCGGCGACCTCGACGGCGTCCCGCACCTGCAACTGTGCGAGAACCGTCCCTACGACGGCCTCGATGCGTCCGAAATCGACCGCCTGGTGCTGGAGATCGGCGGGCTCGGCGATCGCATGGAGCGCATGCTTTCCGCGGGCGGCGACCTGTTCTGAGGCAAGCGTCGCAGCCCTTATAAGCGAAAAGGCCCGCATCCGCGGGCCTTTTCTGTTTCGAATTTCGGAACCGTCAGGTCCAGCCCATCATCGCCAGCAACTTGTAGAACAAGTAGGCGATGCCGCCGGCAGCGGGGATGGTCAGGATCCACGCCCAGAGCATGCGCTCCACCACGGTCCACTTGATCGCGTTGAAGCGCTTGGCCGTACCCACGCCCATGATCGCGGCGGAGATGTTGTGGGTGGTCGACACCGGGATGCCAAGCGAGGACGCCAGCGTGATCACCGTGGCCGCGCTGGCTTCGGCCGCGAAGCCATGGATCGGGTGCAGCTTCACCAGCTTGTGGCCCAGTGTCTTGATGATGCGCCAGCCGCCGGCGGCGGTACCGGCCGCCATCACCATGGCGCAGGTCACCTTGATCCAGGTATCGATGTCCTTGTCGACGATCGCGTGGTGCGACGGATGCAGGAACGCCAGCCACGACGGCAGGTTGTCCAGTGTGCCCGCCGCCTGCGCGCTCACCAGCGCCAACGCGATGATGCCCATGGTCTTCTGCGCATCGTTGGATCCGTGCGCGAAGCCCATATAGGCCGCCGATGCCAGCTGTGCCTTGCCGAAGAACGCATTCACCCAGCGCGGGCGCGCCAGGCGCGCCAGCAGGCCGCCGCTGGCGGCCATGCCCGAGATGATCGCGAACAGCAGACCCATGAGCAGGAAGCCTGCGCTGAAGCCCAGCAGGGGCGAACTGAACATCGGCACCACGACTTTCCACAGCAGGCCCGCGCTCTTGAACCACGGATCGGCCGGCTGCGACCAGATGATCGCGTGCGGGTTGTTCATCGCCGCGGCGAACGCCGCACCGCACAGCCCGCCGATCAATGCGTGCGAGGACGAGGACGGCAGGCCCATCGCCCAGGTGATCAGGTTCCAGACGATGCCGCCGACCAGGGCGCACAGGATCAGTTGCGAGGTCACCTCGACCACGCCCGAATCGAGCAGGCCGGAGGCAATCGTCTTGGCCACCGCGGTACCCCACAGCGCGCCGATCAGGTTGGTCGAGGCGGCCATCAGGACCGCCTGCATAGGCGACAACACCTTGGTCGCGACCACGGTCGCGATCGAGTTGGCGGTGTCGTGGAAGCCGTTGATGTACTCGAAGATCAGCGCGGCCAGCACCACCACCAGGACCAGGGTCAACATCGGCCCGGCCCCTTACGAGTTCTTCAGCACGATTTCGTAGGCCACCACGCCGGCCTCGCGGCAGCGGTCGATGGCCTTCTCCAGTATCTCGAAGAACTCCTTGAGCAAGAACATCTGCAGGTTGTCCAAGCGACCGGAATAGATGTCGCGGTACAGCTCGAGCATCAGGCGGTCGGCCTCGTTCTCGATCGCGCGCAGCTGGTCGTTGAGCGCCTTCATCGGCTCCAGCTTCATCTCGCGCACCTGGTGCACCATCTTCACGACCACGGCGGCGGCCTGTTCGAGCATGGCCGCGCGCGGCGCGAAATCGATGCCCTCGAGATGGCGGATCGCCAGCGCATAGCGGTCGGCGAACTTCTCGACCTGCTTGGGAATCTTGTACAGCGCCGAACCCAGCGCCTCGATGTCCTCGCGCTCGATCGGGGTGATGAAGCTGTTCACCAGTTCCTGGCTGATCTTGTCCGCAGCGCTGCGCTCACGCGACCGGGCCAGCTTGAAGGCGTCCAGTGCAGGTTGCCGGTCGGCATCCTTGAGCATGGTATGCAGGGCCTTGGTGCTGTCGTGGGCCGCGACGGCCGCCTCTTCGAGCAGCGTGTAGAACTGGTTGCCTTGGCCGAAAATCGTTTGCAGGGAGAACATGCGGTAGATGCCTGGTTGTGCGCCCAATGGCGGCGCGGTGGGGTCAGCGGGCGCGATTATGACGGTTTGGAGGCGCCTTCGCGCGCCCGACGGCCCCGCGCAGCCTTCACCGGGCCGGTCCGAGACAGCCTGTTAAGATGGCCCGTCGCTACTACCCAGCACACCACCCCCACATCGACCCGATGGACGACGACCCAAGACCGCCGCCTGCCCAGATCCTGTCGCTTCCCCTGCTGCCGACTGATCGCTTCCCCACGCGCCGCCCAGCCTGCCCCACCCCGGAACGGACACCATGCTGGAGCTGCTGATCGTCTTCGCCCTGATCGTCCTCAATGCCTTCTTCGCCTTGTCGGAGATGGCGCTGATAACTTCACGCAAGCTGCGCCTGAAGCAACTGGCCGAAAATCCCGCCCATCCCAGCCGACGCGCCCGACTGGCGCTGGCCCTGGCCGAGCATCCCGACAACCTGCTGTCCACCGTCCAGGTCGGCATCACGCTGATCGGCATCCTCACCGGCCTGGTCGGCGGCGAGTCCATCGGCCTGGCGATCGCCGGCTGGCTGGGACATGTCTGGCCGGAAGCGGCGCAATACGCCCGCGCCATCGGCATCGGCACTGCGGTCGTCCTGATGGGCGCCGCGCAGGTGATCTTCGGCGAACTCATTCCCAAGCGTTTGGCGCTGACCAACCCCGAGCGCATCGCGTGCCAGGTCGCGATACCGCTCTACGGCCTGTCGCGCGCGGCGCGGCCGGTAGTAGCCGCACTGGGCTGGATCAATCGCGGCGTGCTGCGCATGCTCGGCATCCGCGACGACGCCCGCAGCGCGATCAGTGAAGAGGAGATCCGCCTGCTGGTCAGCGAGAGCCACGAGCAGGGCGTGATCGACGCCGACGAACGCAAGATGATGAACCGCGTGCTCGGTCTGGGCGACCGCAGCGCCGAAAGCCTGATGACGCCGCGCATGCGTATCGCCTGGCTCGACGCCTCCGCGGATTTCGCCGAGAACCTGGCGGCGATGCGCGAGACGCCGTTCTCGCGCTATCCCGTCTACCGCGGCGACGACAGCGAGGTGCTCGGCATCCTGGAAGTGAAGTCGCTGCTGGATCGACTCGACGAGAAGGCGCCGGACCTGTTCAAGGAACTGCGTGAGCCGCTGTTCGTCTCCGAGTCGACCCATGCCATGAAACTGCTCGAGATCTTCCGCGAGGAACAGCAGTCGCTGGCGCTGGTGGTGGACGAATACGGCGAGATCAGCGGGATAGTCACCGTGGCCGACCTGATGGACGCCATCGTCGGACGGATACATACCTTCGCTGGCCAGTCGGGCAGGCACCTGCCGGCCGAAATCGTCGACCATGCCGGCCCGGTCGTGGAACGTGCCGACGGCTCGTTCCTGCTCGACGGCTCGCTGCCGATCGAGGACCTGCGCGAACTGCTCGGCGGCGGCATCCTGCCCGACGAAGAGGAGCATGACTTCCATACCGCCGCCGGCATGGTGATCGCGCACTTCGGGCGCATCCCCTACGTGGGCGAATATTTCGACTGGAGCGATTGGCGCATCGAGGTGGTCGACCTCGATGGCCCGCGCATCGACAAGTTGCTGCTGCACAAGCGCATCGAAACCGACACGGACGCAAATGAAGCATCGGGCTGACCACGACAAGGAATCACCCGAGGCCGGCACCCGTGCCCTGCTCGATTCTTTCGCCGAGGGCGATCCACAGGAAGTACTCAAGCTCGGCGACCTGTTCGGCGGACTGGGCGAGCGTTCGTTCGGGATGTTGCTGTTCTTGGCGACCCTGCCCGCCTTCATTCCGATCCCGGGCGTGGGCGGCGCGATCAGCGGGCCCCTGGTCATCCTGATCGGCGTGCAACTGCTGATCGGTCTGCATCGCCCGTGGCTGCCGCGTTTCCTTGCCGATCGTGGGCCGCACCGGCACGCGCTGATGAGTTTTCGCGAGCGGCTATCGCCCTGGCTGCGGCGTCTTGAGCGGGTAGTTCGCCCACGCGCGACCACACTGCTGGATCATTTCATCACCAGCTCCTTCACCGGCTTGCTGCTGATACTGCTCGGCCTGCTGCTGTCGCTGCCGATCCCTTTCACCAACTATCTGTTCGGCGCCCTGTTGCTGCTGTTTGCACTGGCGTTGCTGGAGCGCGACGGGCATCTGATGATCGTGGCGTGGGTGGCCGGCGCCCTGGCCATCACGGTGGCCGGCGTGCTGTCCGGCAACCTGGCGGCGTTCGCTGCACAGTTGCTGGACAGACTGGCCTGAGGGAGCGTCATCCCTCCAGGTTGGAGCGCAGGCCGTCGAAGATGGGGCGGTCCATCAGGCTTCACGTGTGCCCTGATCGGCCACCTCCCCGCCTTTGCGACCGCGTCGCCTGGGAATGGCGGGTAGCTCATCAGCGCCCTGACCCGCTCAGACGCCTCAGTGCAGCAGCGTCATGAACTCGTCGTTCGACACCGGGTGCCCCAGCCAATAGCCCTGCGCCAGGTCGCAGCCGCGCTCGCGCAGGATCGCGTACTGGCCTTCGCGCTCCACGCCCTCGG
>DATDBD010000225.1:0-3148 GCA_036525015.1 Lysobacter sp. | reverse complement strand
CGCATTGTGCCGGCAAGGCACGAGGCATGTCTCCACGCAATGGCAGGAGCCAATGATTCGCCCGCTGACGGGATGATTCTTCCCTGATCGGACGGCTTATCGATCGTCGGCGCGCGTCCTAACCTGTCGACTCCCCCACTTCTCCCATGTCGCCATGCTGACTCCCCGGCAAGCGCAGCTCGCATTCACACCGCTGATGGTGACCGCGATGTCGGGCATCATCAGCTTCGCGATGACCCTGCTCAATCACGGTGCCGCCCCCGGTCTGCTGCGGGTTTGGCTGCAGCAGTGGCCGGTCGCCTTCGCGGTCGCGTTGCCGGCGGCGCTGGTGATCGTGCCCAGCGTGCGCGCACTGCTGGCGCGGCTGACACGGGCCGACGTGTCAGACAGGGCGCGCCGACTGGGCAGCATGGGCTGATCGCAGACATATGGAGCACGCCGTGGACGACCCAACGCTCGACAATGGCGCACTCCGCTACGATGGCGCGCAGTCATCGCTGCCAAAGGAACGCGGCATGCCGCCGGCCACCGACACGCCCGTCATCGACATCCGCAATCTCACCAAGACCTACGCGTCGGGATTCCAGGCGCTCAAGGGCGTCGACCTGCAGATCCGGCGCGGCGAGATCTTCGCGCTGCTGGGGCCCAACGGCGCCGGCAAGACCACACTGATCAGCATCGTCTGCGGCATCGTCAACGCCAGCAGCGGCAGCGTTCAGGCCGATGGCCACGACATCGTCCGCGACTTCCGCGCCGCGCGTTCCAAGATCGGGCTGGTGCCGCAGGAGTTATCCACGGACGCCTTCGAGACCGTGTGGGCGACGGTGAAGTTCAGCCGCGGCCTGTTCGGCAAGTCGCCCGACCCGGCGCACCTGGAGCGGGTGCTGCGCGACCTGTCGCTGTGGGACAAGAAGGACAGCAAGATCATGACGCTCTCAGGCGGCATGAAGCGGCGCGTGCTGATCGCCAAGGCGCTGGCGCACGAGCCGCAGATCCTGTTCCTTGACGAGCCCACCGCCGGCGTCGACGTCGAGTTGCGCCACGACATGTGGCAGATGGTGCGCCGCCTGCGCGCCACCGGCACGACCATCATCCTGACCACGCACTACATCGAGGAGGCCGAGGAAATGGCCGACCGCATCGGCGTGATCAACAAGGGCGAACTCGTGCTGGTCGAGGACAAGGCCACGCTGATGCGCAAGCTGGGCAAGAAACAGCTGACGCTGCATCTGCAGACGCCGCTGGATCGCATCCCGGAGGCGTTGGCGTCGTACCCCCTGGAGCTGGCCGAGGACGGTCAGGCACTGGTCTACACGTTCGACGTGCAGGCGCAGGAAACCGGCATCGCCGCGCTGCTGCGGCGCCTGCACGAGCACGGCATCGACTTCAAGGACCTGCATTCCAGCGAGAGTTCGCTGGAGGATATCTTCGTCAGTCTCGTGCGCCACGGCAGGGAGGCGAGGGCATGAACGTTCATGCAATCCGCGCGATCTACCGCTTCGAGATGGCTCGCACCTTCCGCACCCTGATGGAGAGCATCGTCTCGCCGGTGCTGTCGACGTCGCTGTACTTCATCGTGTTCGGCGCCGCGATCGGCGCTCGCATGGGCGAGGTCGACGGCGTGGGCTACGGCGCTTTCATCATTCCCGGCCTGATCATGCTGTCGCTGCTGAGCGAGAGCATCTCCAACGCCTCGTTCGGCATCTACCTGCCCAAATGGTCGGGCACCATCTACGAACTGCTGTCGGCGCCGGTGTCCGCGTTCGAGATCGTGGTGGGCTATGTCGGCGCCGCGGCAACCAAGTCGCTGATGCTGGGCACGCTGATCCTGGTCACCGCGCGCTTCTTCGTCGATTACGAGATCGCGCACCCGTTCTGGATGGTGTGCTTCCTGTTGCTGACCGCGCTGACCTTCAGCCTGTTCGGCTTCATCATCGGGCTGTGGGCCGACAGCTTCCAGCGCCTGCAGCTGATCCCGCTGATGGTGGTCACGCCGCTGACCTTCCTGGGCGGCGCGTTCTACTCGATCAACATGTTGCCACCGCTGTGGCAGAAGATCGCGTTGTTCAACCCGGTCGTGTACTTGATCAGTGGTTTTCGCTGGAGCTTCTACGGCATCGCGGATGTCAACGTCGTGGTCAGCACGTCGGCGATCCTGGGTTTCCTCGGGCTATGCCTGGTCTCTGTCTACTGGATCTTCCGCACCGGCTGGCGGCTGAAGGCCTGAGCGTTGCGACTCAGGTCCCAGGTCTGGGCAGCTCCTGCGAGATCCAGCGGTCGATCAGCGCCTTCTCGTAGCGCAGCGCGTCGCTGTTGAAATAGGGGTTGGCCGTAATCAGGTAGCCCATGTCGCGGATTTCGCGCTGGCCCTGCGCGATGACGGTTCCGTCGGCGCCGATACGGCGGTAGTCGAAACTCATCCGCGGCGGGTAGACATCGAGGATGAAGCGCGTGTCGTAGAACTGCACGCCGCGCCAGGGTTCATAAGCGCCGGCCCGCTCGATGTTGGTGATGTTCACCTGCAGTTGCTCTCCCGGCGGGAGTCGCTTTTCGGCGCGATCGCGCAGGTGGTGGGCCAGTTTCTCGACCCAGTTGCCACGTCGCGACTCGTACTTGTTGAGGCTGTAGCGGATCTCGGTGAAGTTGGCCGGATCGTCCCAGGTCACGCTGACCGGCCCCTGCTCGGGCAGGGCGCGCGGCGCGTCGGGGGCGGTGACGGTGCGCAGGCGGGCGGAAGCGCTGCCGGTCGCAGTGGCCAGCGTCGCCCCGGTCAGGGCCAGCGCGAAAGTGAGAAGAACGGGATGCAGGTTCATGGCGGACTCCCAGTACCTGTCAATGCCGGTCGATGCCGGTTTGGTTCAGAGCTCGTATTGTCCGCCCGGAGCGACGCGAGCGTCACCGGATAGGCCAGGGCCGTACAGCCGTGGTTCCGCCGGCCGCCTCAGGTGAGGAACCAGGCCTCGACCACGCCCCTGAGCTTGGTGGTCATCGGGTTGCCGCGGCGGTCGAGCGACTTGCCCACCGGCAGGCGCACCCAGCCTTCGCTGATGCAGTACTCCTCGACATTGGTGCGCTCGACACCGTTGAAGCGGATGCCGATGCCGCGTTCGAGTACGGACTCGTCGTAGAACGGGCTGCGAGGATCGTT
>DATDBD010000224.1:0-4363 GCA_036525015.1 Lysobacter sp. | reverse complement strand
TGGGCCGACCTGATGATCCTGGTGGGCAACGTCGCCCTGGAGTCGATGGGCTTCAAGACCTTCGGCTTTGCTGGCGGCCGTGAAGACACATGGGAACCGGACCACGACATCAATTGGGGCCTGGAGTCGACATGGCTGGGCGACGAACGCTATTCCGGCGATCGCGAATTGGCCGGTCCGTTCGGCGCCGTGCAGATGGGCCTGATCTACGTCAATCCGGAAGGGCCCAATGGCAACCCGGATCCGATCGCAGCCGCGCGCGACATCCGCGAAACCTTCGCACGCATGGCCATGAACGATGAGGAGACCGTCGCGTTGATCGCGGGCGGCCATACGTTCGGCAAGACCCACGGCGCTGGCGAAGCGACGCATGTCGGGGCCGCGCCGGAGGGCGAAGACATCGTCTCGCAGGGACTCGGCTGGCACAGCACGCACGGCACGGGCATCGCCGGCGACGCCATTACCAGTGGACTGGAGGTCACCTGGACGACCACGCCGACGAAGTGGAGCCAGGATTTCTTCAAGCACCTGTTCGACTACGAATGGGAACTGACCAAGAGCCCCGCCGGCGCGCACCAGTGGCAGCCCAAGAACGGCGCGGGCGCGGACACGGTCCCGGATGCGCACGACAATTCGAAGCGGCGCGCGCCCAACATGCTCACCACCGATCTTTCGCTGCGACTCGATCCGGCCTACGAAAAGATCTCGCGGCGCTTCCGCGATCATCCGGACCAGTTCGCCGACGCCTTCGCGCGGGCTTGGTTCAAGCTGACGCACCGTGACATGGGTCCGCGCGCGCGCTATCTCGGTCCGGAAGTGCCGGCCGAACCACTCATCTGGCAGGACCCCGTGCCGGCGGTCGATCATCCGTTGATCGACGGGGCGGACATCGCTGCCCTCAAGGCGAAGATCCTGGCGTCGGGACTGACGGTGCAGCAGCTGGTGTCGACCGCGTGGGCGTCCGCATCCACGTTCCGCGGTTCCGACAAGCGCGGCGGCGCGAATGGTGCGCGCATCAGGCTGGCGCCGCAGAAGGATTGGAAATCCAACGAGCCCGCGCAACTGGCAGGTGTGCTCAAGAAGCTCGAAGGCATCCAGAAGGAATTCAACGACGCGCAGCGCGGCGGCAAGAAGGTCTCGCTTGCGGACCTGATCGTGCTGGGCGGAGCCTCGGGTGTCGAACAGGCGGCAAAGAACGCCGGTCATTCGATCACGGTGCCTTTCTCTCCCGGACGCACGGATGCCTCACAGGAGCAGACCGATGTCGCGTCCTTCGCGCCGCTCGAGCCGGCCGCGGATGGTTTCCGCAATTATCTCAAGGACAATTTCAGCGTTCCGTCCGAGACCCTGCTGGTCGACAAGGCGCAACTGCTGACCCTGACCGCGCCCGAGATGACGGTGCTGGTTGGCGGGCTGCGCGTTCTTGGCGGCAACGTGGAGCAGACCAGGCACGGTGTTTTCACCGAGCGTGAGGGGGCGCTGAGCAACGACTTCTTCGTCAACCTGCTCGACATGCGGACGCAGTGGAAGGCGAAGACGGGTGACGAAGCCGTGTTCGAGGCGCGCGACCGCAAGACCGGTGAACTGAAGTGGACGGGCACGCGCGTCGACTTGATCTTCGGGTCGAACTCGCAACTGCGTGCATTGGCGGAGGTCTATGGCGGCTCAGACGCACAGGAGAAATTCGTCAAGGACTTCGTCGCGGCATGGAACAAGGTGATGAACCTCGATCGCTTCGACCTTGCCTGAGGTAGCAGGTTTTACGCTTTGGAAAAAAAGCCCGGCGCAATGCGTCGGGCTTTTTCATGCGCGTACAAATCACAGTTGCAGCGAATGCATCGCACAGTCACCAACGCCGACGGCATTGGCGCTAGGATCGAACCACACCCCACAATGGACTGACCGCAATGAGCGCTCCACTTACCGACGAACTGTTCAACCAGTTGCAAGGCCAACCGTTGGCCGACATCGGCAGCCAACTCGGTCTTTCGCAATCACAGGCCAGTGGCGCGGTTGCCGCTGCCCTGCCCTTGCTGCTCGGCGCGCTCGGTCGCAATGCCAGTCAGCCGCAGGGGGCCGAAGCGTTGTTCGGCGCGCTGCAACGCGACCATTCGGGCCTGGATATCGGCAGCGTGCTTGGATCGGTGCTCGGCGGCGGCGGCCAGGGATCGCAGATCCTCGGTCACATCTTCGGCGCCCGCCAGCAGGGCGCGGCGCAAGGCCTCGGCGCGGCCACCGGGCTTGGCAGCGACCAGGCCGGTACGCTGCTCAAGGTCCTGGCTCCGATCGTCCTGAGCTACCTGGCGCAACGCATGCTTTCCCAGGGTGCAGCGGCGTCCGGCGCTGGCGCATCGTCGCCGCAGGCACTGGGACAAATGCTGGGAGATGAGCATCAGACCATCGCGCAGCAGGGCGGCCTGGGCGGTGGACTGCTCGGGGCCGTGCTCGATCGCGACGGCGATGGCGACACGGATTTCACCGACCTCATCGGCATGGCCGGTTCGCTGCTCGGCGGCCCGCGCTGAGCCGATGCGTCGCAACGGCCAGATGCGCCATCGTGCATCCGGCCGTCCCGCCTGATCTATCACCGCCTGATCCATCGCCGCCTAATCTATCGCCGCCTGATCTACATGGCGTCGACGTCGCCCAGCGCACGGATCAATCGCCGTGCACGCTTGTCGGGCTTGGTCGCAGGTGCCTGGTAACCCGAACGTTCGGCCGCACGTTGCGCGCGGACCTGCGCACGAGCCAGTCGCGACGCCTCGTTCTCCTCGTATAGCGCCTGCGCAGTGCTGGCCGGGCCTCGCATGTCGCTGAGCGCGAGCACGGCCACTTCGAACGACTCCTCGCCGCGGGCAATGCGCAGCGCATCACCCACGCGTACTACGCGCGATGCCTTCGCGCGCTGCCCATCGATTTCGACCTTGCCGGTTTCCACCGCCTGCTTGGCCAGGCTGCGGGTCTTGAAGAAGCGCGCCGCCCAAAGCCACACGTCCAGGCGTACCGTCGGCACCGAATTCTGGTTGTCAGTCACGGCAACTTCCGCATTCGAACTTGCTCATCCAGCTTGCGCATTATCGCAAACAATCGCGTGAATCCGCGCCTGCTTTCAGGCAGGGCCGTTTTCTCCAGGACGCAGTGCTACCGTGCCGCCTTCCTCGCAGCCCGACATGCGCATGCGCCCTGCTTCGCACAACCTCACGCATGGCCCGATCGGCCGTAGCCTGCTGGCGTTCGCCCTGCCGATCCTGGCGGGTAACGTCGCCCAGTCGCTGAACGGCTCGGTCAATGCGGTCTGGGTGGGCCGCTTCCTCGGCGAAGCGGCGCTGACCGCGACGGCCAACGCCAACAGCATCATGTTCTTCCTGATCGGCTCGGTGTTCGGCATCGGCATGGCTGCGACGATCCTGATCGCCCAGGCCATCGGCGCACGCGACGTCCCTCAGGCACGACGCGTGATGGGCACCAGTGCGACGTTCTTCGTGGGCCTGTCGATGGCGATCGGCGCGCTGGGGTGGTGGCTCTCCCGGCCGCTGCTGGCTGCCATGGGCACACCGCCACCATCGCTGTCGCTGGCGGAGGATTACCTGCGGGTGATCTTCCTGGCGATGCCGATCTTGTATGTGTTCGCGTTCCTGTCTGCTGCGCTGCGTGGCACGGGAGATTCACGCACGCCCTTGCGCTTCCTGCTTGTGGCGGTCTTGCTGGACATCGTGCTGAACCCGCTGCTGATCTTCGGCGCCGGGCCGCTTCCGCGCCTGGGCATCGCCGGCGCAGCCTGGTCCACGCTGATTTCGCAGGGACTGACGCTGTGCGCCCTGCTCGCATACCTGCGCCATAAACGTCATCCGCTGTGGCTGGGCAGGCGCGACGCGCAGCTTTTTAAAGTCGATCTGGTCATCCTGCGCACCCTCATCGTCAAGGGCGTGCCGATGGGATTGCAGATGGTACTCATCTCCCTGGCCATGATCGCGATGATGACGATGGTCAACGGCTACGGCACCGACACGACGGCGGCCTACGGGGCCGCGCTGCAGTTGTGGACCTACGTGCAGATGCCGGCGATGGCCATCGGCGCCGCGTGTTCGTCGATGGCGGCACAGAATGTCGGCGCCCATCGATGGGATCGGGTTGCCGGTACCGCGCGCGCTGGAGTCATCATCAATTTCATGCTGACCGGCGCGCTGATCGCGCCGCTGATCCTGCTCGACCGTTGGACGTTGTCGCTGTTCCTGCCACAGGGCAGCGATGCATTGGCTATCGCGCGCCACCTCAACCACATCGCGGTGTGGTCGTTCCTGTTTTTCGGCGCGACCTTCGTGATATCCGGCGTGGTGCGCTCGACCGGCGCGGTCATCGCGCC
>DATDBD010000223.1:0-3667 GCA_036525015.1 Lysobacter sp. | reverse complement strand
GCTGCCGGTCTAACCGGCCATCCGCATCGCCCAGCGCCGGACCAGCCGGCCCAGCGTGTCCTGCGCGCGTGCCATCGCCTGCAGGTCGTGGAAGGGCTCGCTCGCGGTCAGCGCGCTCTTGGCCGCGGCGATGGTGTCCATCACCACCGGAGTGCCATCGGGCCCGAGCATGTCGCTCAGCGTGCGGCGGTGGGCATCGAGCGTGCGCTCGAAATCGTAGTCCAGCCCGCGCCCCGCCCGGCGTGATACCAGGCGCAGGGAAGCATTGAATCGGGCGAGTTCGGCGTGGAGCTGGTCGGGGGTGTAGTGCATGGCGTCATTGTCGGTGCGGCGGTCGCATGGACTGAGACGCAGCGCGCGGGCCAATACGGCCGTACCCGCGCTTAACAAGACAGCAGGCATTCCCGGCCAGGTCCCAATCCTGGCCAGGCGATCGACCTACTGCCGCCGGTTCTCCTTCCTCGCCCCCCGCACCGCCCGCTCCAGAACCTGGAGTCGGGTCGCATCGAACGACGCGGCGGTCGGTGTATTGCTCGCCGCCCGCTCGATCACGAAGATCTCGCCGTCCAGATCCACCAGATAAAGATTGTTGGTCGAATCGACGCCGAAGCTGACGATGTTGGTGAACGCACCCGCGCCCGGGGCGAAGTCGGTATTACGCACGGTGAATTCCGAGGATGGCAGCGTCGTGCCGACGGCCAGCCGGGAGACCGGCACGGACCAGACATTGGGCGTGACGAAGTCGGCGAAGATGTAGAGGCCACGCAGCGAATCGATCAGTCCGGTGAACACGTGTCCGCCGATCACGGTATTGCCCTGCCTGTCGCCGCTGCCATGGCGATATTCCGCCACCGGCGGCGTCAGACCCGCCGTCGGTCCGCCTCGGAACGGCGCGGTGCCCTCCAGGATCGGCCAGCCGAAATTGGCGCCTGCATCGCCCGGACGCATCAGGTCGATCTCCTCCACCGCGTTCTGGCCGACGTCGCCGATGAACAGGTTGCCGGTCTGCGGGTCGAAGCTGTTGCGGAACGGGTTGCGCAGGCCATAGGCCCACACTTCCGGCGCGCCGCCGCCGGACGCGAATGGATTGCCTGCGGGGATCGCATAGTCGCGCGTCGCATCCGAGGGGAAGGCATCGCTCGCCGGATCGATGCGCAGGATCTTGCCGAGCAGCGTGCTGGTGTTCTGTCCGTTGTTGTCGGGGTCGCCGCTGCCGCCACCGTCGCCGACGGCAATGTAGAGCAGGTTGTCGCCAGGGCCGAAGCCGATCCAGCCGCCATTGTGGTTGTTGAACGTCGAATGGGGGATGCGCAGGATGGCGTCGCCGGTGGCCGGGTCGGCGCGATTGCGGTCCGTCGCCAGGGTGCGGTACTGCCGCACCTCGATGGTGCCGTCGCGAACGGTGAGGTATACGAAGAATCGGCCACTGGTAGTGAAGTCCGGGGCGGTCGCGAAGCCGAGCAGGCCGCGCTCACCGTCGATGGACACCTCGCCGCTGACGTCGAGGAACAGGGTGGGCGCGATCGCTCCGGTGGACGGCGTCATGATCCGTATGCGCCCGGGCAGTTCGACGACGAACACCCGGCCCGTGCCATCGGGCACCGGTGCCAGGAACACAGGCTGGTCGAGCCCCGTCGCCACGCGCCGCACGCGGAATCCACTGGTGACCACATCGGTCACCGTCACCGACAGCGTCTGCATCACGTTGGAACTGCCGTCGTTGGCGTTCACCACCACGATGTAGATATTGTCGCGATTGGCGTCGGCCGGCGCTTCGAAGTCCGGCGGAGTGACGAACGACAACCCTCCCGAGGAGGTGATGCGGAATTGCGCCTGGTCGGTGCCACCCTGCAGCGAGAAGGTCAACGCGTTGCCGTCCGGATCGTTGGCCGTCACGGTGTGGAAGACACCCGCGGTCTCCTCCGGCACCGACACCGCGCCCGACGACGTGATGGTCGGAACCCGGTTGCCCATGGGCGGCAGTGAGCCTCCGCCATCGCCTCCCCCGCCGCCTCCGCAAGCGGCGATGGCCGCCGCCAGCATCATCCCTGTCAGCACACGCCATGCGGTTCGCATCGGCAGCACCATGGCAACGCTCCTCATTTCGGGTTCACTCATACGCCCGGGCCCGACACGGGCTCGCGGGCAGGCTGGCAGCCGGTGCGCAGTGGCGGTGTGAAGGCGGCGCGTTCAGGGCGTCGGGAATGTTCCCGGCGCTGGCTGACGTGCTGCGTCCACATCGCCAGCTCAAGAGCGGAGTGTTAAGGCTGGCGGGGTTCGCATCCCACCCACCGCTCTTGTGGCCGGCCGACACGTTACCGGAACGCGCGTTGCGATGATGTCGCCGTGAATGCGAAGCGTGATCATGCTCGCACTGCACCCATTGCGCAGCGATCAGCTGACGGCGGGCGTTGATCGGCTGCGCGATGCCGCACGCCATGATCGCTTCGCCCGGTCAATCAATCCGATAGACACGCGCCTTGGGCATGTCCTCGTCGACCTGCAGGAACCAGCGGCCAGCCACGCCCGGAACCACCACGATTTCCGGCGACTGCCGCGATTTGCCGAGCTTCATCTTGCCCTTGAGCACCTTCCACTGCTGGCCGTTCTCCAACTCGAACACGGTGCCCGGCTCCCAACCACTCACCGAGCCCTTCAGCCGGCTGTGTATCGGCTCGTCGTTGAGTCCGATGTAGGACGAAGAATGACGCCCCTGCATCGGGTCCTGCCTGTTGTTTTCGGAGACTGGTTCGGCAGAGTGCTGCGCATCGGTGGCCGCGGTCTGCTTCATCGGTTTGCCGGTAGCCGCCTCGCGCAGCATTCGATTCAACAGCGCCAGTTGCGCCGGCGACAAACCCACCTGTTGGAGCTGCTCGGCGGTGAGGCGCTGCTCGATATCGACATAGGTCGTCTGCGCCGGCACGGCGATCGGCGCCAGCAACAGGACCAGCGCCCACGCGATCATCTTTTTCATTGGTGTTCCTGATTGTCACTACCCGACTTTCGACTTTGCGACGTTCCGATGTCAGGCAGATGACAGCACCGCCACGAACGTCGCTCAGCCGTTCGGCAGCACCAGGATCTTTCCGGATCTCTCGCTGGACGCAGCGGCGGCCACCGCCTGCCTGATCTCGTCGATGCCGTAGGCGGCCTGGACCTGGGCGCGCAACCGGCCCGAGGCTATCAGCGTCACCAGCTCCGCGAACAGATTGCGCCGTGCCTCCGCATCGGCCTCCCTGAACCAGCGCGCCAGCCAGAATCCACGCAGGCGGATGTCCCGGAAGATCAGTGAAGCCGGCGACAAGGCGCAGGCCTCACCTCCCATCGCGCCGTAGTTCACCACCGTGCCTCCTGGCGCCAGCGTCTGCGCCAGATGCTCGGTGGCCATGCCGCCCACGGCATCGACGGCCAAGGCAATCCGCGCACCGCCTGTCGCTTCGCGCACGCGCGCGGCCAGGTCGTCGCCATCCAGCAGCACGACGTCGCCGCCGAGCGCTTCCACCGGGGCGCGCGCGCTTTCTCGCCGCACCACGTTGACCGTGCGCAAGCCCCGCGCCTTGGCCAGCTGCACCAGATAACCGCCGACCGCGGAGTTGGCGGCGTTCTGGACGACCCACTCGCCCGATTGGAGTTCGACGAAGTCGCTCAGCAGCAGGGCCGCGGTGGG
>DATDBD010000222.1:0-6905 GCA_036525015.1 Lysobacter sp. | reverse complement strand
TCGTCGCGCCCTTCCGGATCGTCAGGGTGTCATGAACGTCCGTCATGACACCCGTTGGCGTCAGCCGCGCGGCAGGCGCGGCTTGCCCTTGAAACCGCCCGGACGGGGCGGGCCGCCGTGCGGCTTGCCGCCATGCGGACGGGGCCCGCGCGGCGGTCGGCCATCGTCGTCGGGGCGATGGCCCTCGCCGTGTCCGCCGGCGCGGTGGCCTTCAAACCGACCGTGCGGGGGTTGCCCATGGCTGCTTTCGTCGGCGCGGCTGATGCGTAGCTGCTGGCCGGCCACGCGCACACGCTTGAGATGGTCCATGACCTCGCGCGGCATGCCCTCGGGAAGGTCGATCAGACTGTGGTCGTCGCGGATGTCGATGCGGCCGATGAAACGGCTTTCCAACTCGGCCTCGTTGGCAATGGCGCCGACGATGTTGCCCGGCTTGACGCCGTGCACGTGGCCGACCTCGATGCGGAAGGTTTCCATTCCGACTTCCGGAGCGCCGCGCGATTCACGAGGCTCGCGGGGTTCACGCGTCTCGCGACGCGGCGCGGCGTCGTCGTGGAACATCGTCTCGCCGAAGTTGGTGGTGCCGGCGCCGGCGCCAGCGCCGGTCGGCGGAGTGAACTGGCGCTCGGCATGACGCGGGCGTTCGTCGCGGTCGAAGCTGCGCGGCTCGCGGGTCGGCCGGGGCGCCGTGTCGCGATCGCGGTGCGATTCGCGCGGCTGGAATTCACGTTGCTGGAATTCGCGGCGCGGACCGCGGTCGCGCGAGTCCTCGCGAGGTCCACGCTCGAAGCCGGCTGCGGCGTGCGGGCGCAGCTGCTGGGCAGTCACGTCCAGCAGCAGCGGCATGTCGCCTTGCACCAGCTTGGCAAGCGCGGCGGCGATCTCGACCGCAGGCACGTTCTGCTCGCGCTCGTAGCGTTCCACCAGATCGCGGAACTGGCCGATCTCGTTGCTTTCCAGCGCGGTGGTGATGCGGCCGAGGAAGCGGTTCACACGCTGCTCGTTGACCGTCTCGACGGTCGGCAGCGACATCGGCTCGATCGGCTGGCGGGTGGCGCGTTCGATCGCCCGCAGCATGCCGCGCTCGCGCGGCGTGACGAACAAGATCGCCTCGCCCTTGCGGCCGGCACGGCCGGTGCGGCCGATGCGGTGGACGTAGCTCTCGGTGTCGTACGGGATGTCGTAGTTCAGCACATGGCTGATGCGCTCCACGTCGAGGCCGCGCGCGGCCACGTCGGTGGCCACCAGTACGTCGATCTTGCCGTCCTTGAGGTTCTGGATGGTCTTCTCACGCTGCGCCTGCACCACATCGCCGTTGATCGCAGCGGCAGCAAGGCCGCGCGCTGCCAGCTTCTCGGCCAGTTCCTCGGTGGCCTGCTTGGTGCGCGCGAACACGATCATCGCGTCGAACGGCTCGGCTTCGAGGATGCGGGTGATGGCGTCGAGCTTGTGCACGCCGCTGACCGACCAGTAGCGCTGACGGATGTTGGCCGCGGTGGTGGTCTTGGCCTTGATCGAAACCTCGACCGGGTCCTTCAGGTAGGTCTGGGCGATGCGCCGGATCGGCGGCGGCATGGTCGCCGAGAACAGCGCGACCTGGCGCGTTTCCGGGGTCTTCTTCAACACCGTCTCGACGTCGTCGATGAAGCCCATGCGCAGCATCTCATCGGCTTCGTCGAGCACCAGGCAACGCAGTTGCGACAGGTCCAGCGAGCCGCGCTCGAGATGGTCGATGACGCGGCCCGGGGTGCCGACCACGACCTGGACGCCACGCTTGAGCGCCTGCAACTGCGGGTAGTAGCTCTGTCCGCCGTAGATCGGCAGCACGTGGAAGCCTGGGAGGTGATGGGCGTACTTCTGGAATGCTTCGGCGACCTGGATGGCCAGTTCGCGCGTCGGTGCCAGTACCAGCGCCTGCGGCTTTTGCTGGCTGGGATCGATCCGCGCCAGGATCGGCAGCGCGAAAGCGGCGGTCTTGCCGGTGCCGGTCTGGGCCTGGCCGAGCATGTCGCGGCCTTCCAGTAACGGCGGGATGGTGGCGGCCTGGATGGGCGAGGGCGACTCGTAGCCGACGTCGGACAGGGCGCGCAGCAGCGGCTCCGACAGGGCCAGGTCGCTGAATTTGATGGTTGCGGGGGATTCGGGGTTCGGGTTCGAATCGGCGGAGCTGGGCGTCTCGGCGCTCATGGGGGGTGCTCGGCAGCGCCGGCATACGCCGGTCGGAAGACCGAACAGTGTAACGGACGGCGGCGTATCGCTCCCGTATATGCCGCCGTCACGTTGTTCAGCGAGCGCGCAGATCCTTCTCGATGCGGCCGTCCTTCATGACGAAATCGACCTGTTTGAGCGCGGTCACGTCGCTGAGCGGATCGCCCGACACCGCGATCAGGTCGGCGCGCTTGCCCGGTTCCAGGCTGCCCACCTGGTCGGCCAGGCCGAGCAGGTCGGCCGCGTTCACGGTGGCGGCCTGGATCGCCGTAGCGGGCGTCATGCCGTGGGCGACCATCAGCTCGAATTCGTCGGCGTTGCGGCCGTGCAGGCTGACACCGGCATCGGTGCCGAAGGCGATCTTCACGCCGGCCGGGACCGCGCGCTCCAGCGCCTTGCCGGTGATGCCGATGCGCCACTCGATCTTGCTGCGCACCTCGCCGGTATAAGCATCGGGATTCTTCGCCAGGCGCTCCTTGTAGCCGTTCACGGTGGACAGCGTCGGCACGTAGTAGGCGCCGGTCTTGCGCAGCAGCGAGAGGTCGGTGTCGTCCAGCAGCGTGCCGTGCTCGATCGAGTCGGCGCCGGCGCGCAGGGCCACGGCGATGCCGTCGGCGCCGTGGGCATGCACGGCAACCTTCTTCTTGTACAGGTGCGCGGTTTCCACGATCGCGCGCGCCTCGTCGTCGAACATCTGCTGGCCCAGCCCCGCGCCGATGCGGCTGTTGACGCCGCCGGTGGTGGCGATCTTGATCACGTCGACGCCGCGCCCGACCTGGCGCCGCACGGCGCGGCGGCAATCCTCGGCGCCGTCGCAGGTGTTGCCGTTGACGTCGAGGGCGGCGTGGAGGTCGTCGCGGAAGCCCAGCGTTGGGTCCATGTGGCCGGCCGTGGTGGAGATGGCGCTGCCGGCGTCGACGATGCGCGGTCCCGGCACCTTGCCGGCCGCCACCGCATCGCGCAGCGCCAGCGTCACGCCGCCCTCGTCGCCGAGATTGCGCACCGTGGTGAATCCGGCGGCGAGCGTCTTGCGGGCGTTGACGGCCGCTTCGAAGGCCAGGTCGGCGATATTGGCCGTGACGCCTTCGAGCTGGCCTTCGACGCCGGCCTTGTCCGAGGTCAGGTGGACGTGGCTGTCGATCAGCCCCGGCAACACATAGCGTTCGCGCAGATCGACGACCGACGCGTCCGCGGGCGCGCCGGCAAAGGCGGAGGCTTCGACGAAGCCATCGCGTACCGCCTCGATCCGACCGTCGCGCAGCAGCAGCGTGCTGGCGCCACGCGGAGCCTGGCCCGGGCGGTCGAGCAAGTGGCCGGCGTGGACGACGGTCCACTGCGGGGATTGCGTCGGCAGCGACCCGGCCGCCTGCGCGGGCGACATCAGCGGCCCGGCCGCCACCACCAGGGCGATCGCGGCGAACAGCGTGGAACGTGCGCCTGACGCGGCGCGGCCGGAAATTACGGTCATTGCGTTGGTTTCCCCTGTCTGGACGCAGGAGCATAAGCGCAGGCGGCGGGCCGTTTTGCGATCAGGCCCGGTTTCCTATGTGCCGCGCTTGTCTGCTGCGGCAGCGACCACCATCTCCCAAGGTGTCCACCCGTCTTGCGCCGATGCTGAATCCCGATTTCGACAATGCCTTCGTCCGCGAGCTGCCGGGCGACCCCGATACCGGCCCCGGCATCCGCCAGGTCGGCCAGGCCTGGTCGCGGGTCGATCCGACCCCCGTCGCGGCGCCGCGCCTGCTGGCGTATTCGCCCGAGATGGCGAAGCGGCTGGGTTTCAGCGAGGCTGACGTCACCTCGCCGGAATTCGCCCGGGTATTCGCCGGCAACGCGCTGCTGCCCGGCATGCTGCCGTTCGCGGCCAACTACGGCGGGCACCAGTTCGGCCAATGGGCCGGGCAACTGGGCGACGGCCGCGCGATCACGCTGGGCGAGCTGGTCAACGAAGCGGGCGAGCGCTGGGAGCTGCAGCTCAAGGGCGCTGGCCTGACGCCGTATTCGCGCACCGCCGACGGGCGCGCGGTGCTGCGCTCATCGGTCCGCGAGTTCCTGTGCAGCGAGGCGATGCATCACCTCGGCGTGCCGACCACGCGTGCGCTGAGCCTGGTCGGCACTGGCGAACTGGTCGAACGCGACATGTTCTACGACGGCCATCCGCAGATGGAGCCCGGGGCGGTGGTTTGCCGCGTCGCGCCGTCGTTCATTCGCTTCGGCAACTTCGAGCTTCCGGCCTCGCGCGGTGATGAAGCCCTGCTGCGGCAGCTGGTGGACTTCTGCATCCGCCGCGACTACCCGCAACTGCGCGGCGAGGGGCAGGCGCTGTACGCGCAATGGTTTGCCCAGGTCTGCGAGCGCACCGCGGTGATGATCGCGCACTGGATGCGGGTCGGTTTCGTCCATGGCGTGATGAACACCGACAACATGTCCATCCTCGGGCTGACCATCGACTACGGCCCCTACGGCTGGATCGACAACTTCGACCCCGGCTGGACGCCCAACACCACCGATCGCCATCAGCGGCGCTATCGGTTCGGGCAGCAGCCGCAGGTCGCCTACTGGAACCTTGGTCGGCTCGCCGGCGCGCTGTCGCTGTTGTTCGACGATGTCGCTCCGTTGCAGGAAGGGCTGCGGCGCTATGTCGAGACGTACACCGCCGCCGACCGCGACAACACCGCGCGCAAACTCGGCCTGGCCGAATGCCACGACGAGGACATCGGCCTGATGCAGGCGCTGCAGGACCTGATGACGCAGGCGGAGGTCGACATGGCGTTGTTCTTCCGGCGCCTGGCCGATCTCGATCCGCTGGCGCCGGAGCCTGCATTGTTCAGCGAGGCGTTCTACGACGACGAGAAGCGCGATGCCGCCGAGCCGGAACTGCGCGAATGGCTGTCGCGCTATGCCACACGGTTGCAACAGCAGGACCTGCCGGAGCCAATGCGCCGCGACACCATGAACGCGGCCAACCCGCGCTACGTGCTGCGCAATTACCTGGCGCAGCAGGCCATCGACCAGGCAACCCAAGGCGATATTTCCGGCGTCACCGAGCTGCTGGAGGTGATGCGCCGCCCCTACGCCGATCAGCCGGGCCGCGAGGCTTACGCGGCGAAAAGGCCGGACTGGGCACGCAGCCGCGCCGGATGCTCGATGCTGTCCTGCAGTTCCTGACCGGCCACGACGCGGTTTTTACTCCCCTTGGGCGCATGATCCAGCACCAATAGCGTGGAGGTGGCGTCATGTCCTGCAGCTCATGGGTTCCTACCGCCGCCGGGCGAGTGTCTGCCCAGTTGGCGACAACAGCCGCGATCGTTGCACTGGCCGGCGGCATGGCGATGGCGGCCACACCTTCGGATCATGGCCATACGGTCGGCACGCTGGATCGCATCGATGCCAAAGAGCATCGCCTGGTCCTCGGCACTGATGCCGCAGAGGGAGACTCGCTTGGGCAAGGCGCGCCGATGGACATCTACTTTGACGGCACGACGACGATCGGCGGATCCAGCGCCAAGACGGCCACCGACTTGAAGGTGGGCGACCGCCTGATGGTGAAAACCACCAAGGCGGGCAACCGGAACAGCGCGCAATCGGTCCAGTGGCTTCCGGACACCACGGCCGGCCAGGGATGGGGGCGGTATGTGCACGGCACGATCAGCGAGATGGTGGACCGGACGCAGGTCTTCATGGTCGCTCAGGCCGGGACCAACGTCCGTTACCGCATAGGCCACGATCAGGGCACCAAGGTGCTCGCACTGGATGGCAGCCCGATGACCTTCGCCCAATTGAAGACGGGCGACGACGTCGATATCGCGTACCGGTTGGTCAACAACGTACGCACGGCGACCAAAGTGGTGGTAGTGAGTTCCGCCGGCGGGGGTTGAGCGCCGGTTGGGTCCGTGTGTTGAGTCCGCCGGTTAGCCTGCCGATCACGGCCAGCGCTCCAGGATTGCCGGATCCACGCCCACGCGCTTGCAGGCGCGTTGGGCGACGCCGTCGCGCAAGGCGGTGCGAAACAATGGCGCCATCGCGTGCAGTGCCCGTGCCGTTGCGCGCGCCTTGGTGCGCTGTGCCCGCGTGAGGTGCAGACGCGAGGCCGCCCAGTCCGGCAGCAAAGCCGCACCCGCGCCGAGAAATACTTCGCGCGACAGGGCGGCCGCAGGCACCGGCAGGCGAATGCGCGCCAGCACCGCGAGCACTTCGCGCGAACGCTCATCGAAGCGCAGCAGTTCGCCAACACCGGCGAAGTACCGGCCGACCTCGGCTTCCGAAGCCGGCACGTCGCGCGCGCCCAGGCGCTGCGCGACGCGGCGCACCTCGGCGTAATAGGCATCGGCCGCGCCCGCAGGCAGGGACACCGGCGAGTAGCGGCGGAAGCCTTCCAGAAAACCGTAGCTCTCGGTGACATGCACCCAGGTCAGCAACTGCGGATCCTGCGCGCGATAGGGCCGACCGTCCGGCGTGACGCCGCTGACCTGTGCATGTATCCGGTCGACATGGGCGATCAACCGCTCGGCTTCGCCGCTACCGGCATAGGTCGTGCCGGCGACGAAGTTGGTGGTGCGGCGCAGGCGTCCGACCAGGTCGGTGCGGAACTGGGAGTGGTCCCAGACGCCGGCCAGCGCGAGCGGGTGCAGCGTCTGCAGCATCAGCGCGCACAGTCCGCCCGAGAGCATTCCGGGAAAGTCGGCGTGGATCCGCCA
>DATDBD010000221.1:0-13156 GCA_036525015.1 Lysobacter sp. | reverse complement strand
GGACCGATGTCCGGGCCTGCACCGCCCTCGCCGGGCTTGTACTCGATGCCCAACGGCGCCAGCGCCTGCGCGATCTGCGCATCGGCGGCCTTGGCGTAGTCGGGCGCCGAACTGGAATAGGCATAGATGCGGCCGGCGCCGAAATCGCTCTCCGCGCCGATCTGGTGCTTGCCCAGGTTCGGCTCGTGCTGGGCCGCGTAGGCCTTGCCGCCGTGCAGGCCCTGTTCCTCGTTGGCGAAGGCAACCACGCGGATGGTGCGCGCCGGGCGGTGCTTGAGCTCGCCGATGAGCTTGGCGGCGGCCATCGTCAGGCTCACGCCGGCGCCGTCGTCGATCGCGCCGGTGCCCAGGTCCCACGAATCCAGATGTCCGCCGATCAGCACGACCTCCTCCGATTTCTTGCTGCCGCCCGCTTTTGAACCAGTGATCTCGCCGATCACGTTCTGCGAGGTGTAGGTGCCGTCCCAGCCGCAATCCAGCGCCATGCGGACCTTGACCGGACCACGCGCGAGCAGGCGCGCGAGCTGGTCGGAGTCGGGCACCGCAAGCGCGGCCGACGGGATCGGCGTAAGGCCCTCGTCGAAGCGTGTGATGCCGGTGTGCGGCATGCGGTGCGAGTCGGTGCCGGCCGAGCGCATCAGGTAACCGGCCGCGCCGGCGCGGATCGCCGCCGACGGACCGCGGCTGCGGACCTTGCCGCCGGGGCCGTAACCGGCGCCGTCGCGGGCGCGCTCCATGCGGTAGTCGATGAAGGCGATCTTGCCGGCGAGCGAACCCGGCGCGGCGGCTTCCAGCGTCGCCAGGTCGCCGAAACGCACGACTTCGGCCTCGACGTTGCCGCCCGGGCTGCCGCCCAGCGCGGTCAGGCGCAACGGCTGTGCACTGGCGCCCAGCACCTGTGCGCTCTCGCTGCGACGCTCCCACTTCGGAAAGGTCACAGGCTCGGTCCAGACGCGGTCGAAACCGAGCTCCTTGAACTTGGCCTGCGCCCAGGCGACGGCGCGCGCGTCGGCTTCGCTGCCGGCCAGGCGCGGACCGACCTCGGTGGTCAGCGATTCGGTGATGCGGTAGCCCAGGTCGCTGGCCAGGGCGGTCTCACGCAGCTTGGCCGCGGTGGCGATGGCCTGGTCGGGAATGCGGGTTTCGCGCTTGGAAATATCGGCGGCGAGGGCGGAGCTGGACAGGACGGCTCCGGACAGCAGCGTGGCGATGGCCACCGACAGCATTACGCGCATTACGACGAATCCCCAGGCGGAAAAGACGAAGCCGCGAGCGTAGCAACTCGCGGCTTCGTGCAGGGGTGCCTGTAGTCACGCGCGGCTGTGCCGCGTTTGGCATTACGGCTGGCGCGTCTTCAAGGCTGGCGCGTCTTCAGCGAGTCGCGGATCTCGCGCAGCAGCAGCACGTCCTCGGGCACGACCGGCGCCGCGGCGGGGGTGCGCACCCGGTTGTAGGCCTTGAGGAACAGGAAGATGACAAACGCGATCAACAGGAAATCGATGATGGTCTGGATGAATGCGCCGTACTTGATCGCCAGCTCGGCGACCTGCTTGCCGGCGGCGTCCAGGTGCGCGGGGCGGATCACGTGCTTCCAGTCGCTGACGCTGGCACCGCCGGTCAGCGCGCCGATCGCCGGCATGACGATGCCGTCGACCAGGGCGGTGACGATCTTGCCGAAGGCCGCGCCGATCACCACGCCGACGGCGAGGTCGACGACGCTGCCGCGCGCAATGAATTCCTTGAACTCGCTGATCATGCCCATCGTGCGTTCCTCACCGTACGTCCCTTTCAGGTGGACTGACCGGGGACTATACCGTCGGCGCGGTGACCTGGCCCTGCAACGTGGCGATGCCGTCGAGCACGGCTTCGAAGCGGTCGCCCGGCCGCAGCGGCCCGACACCGGCCGGCGTGCCCATGAAGACGAGGTCGCCGGCGCGCAGCTCGAACAGGCGCGACAGTTCGTGCAGGATCTCCGGCACGTTCCAGACCAGGTCGGCGAGCGACCCATGCTGGCGGATCTCGCCGTTGACCTTCAGGCCCAGCGTGCGCGCGCCCAGCTCGCCGACTTCGGCCAGCGGGACGATCGGGCTGATCGGTGCGGAATGGTCGAACGCCTTGCCGGTATCCCACGGCAGGCCCTTGGCCTTGGCGGCGCCCTGCAGGTCGCGGCGGGTCAGGTCCAGGCCGACCGCGTAACCGAACACCAGCGCACCGGCATCGGCCACGTCGAGCACGCCTGCGGGCGCGTCGCGTCCGATCGCCACGACCAGCTCGACCTCGTGGTGCAGGTCGCGGGTGCCGCGCGGGTAGGGCACCACGCCGTCCAGGACGATGGCGTCGGCCGGCTTGCAGAAGAACACCGGCGAGCCGCGATCGGCGGCGGACGTCGGCACGGCGGCGCCCATTTCGCGGGCGTGCTCGGCAAAGTTGCGGCCGACGCAGTAAATGCGGTGGACGGGGAACGTGCTGTCGGAGGGGAGTTGCTGGCTGCGGACGGGGATGCGCGGTTGTTGCGGCGCTGGGATGACGTCGCTCATGCGCGGCGGGTCAGCACCGGGGCGGCCACGGCCGGGGCACGGACCACGCTGAACTCGCCCTCGACCACGCGCGGACCGTGCGCGACCCGCTGGCCGCGGCGCTTCCACATCTTCCACACCAGGCCCGCAGCGATCATCGCCGCGCCCAACACCACACTGAACATCACCAGCACGACCAGCACCGACAACCCGACCAGACCTAGCGCGAAGCGCAGCAGGCGATGGCGGGGCTTGCGCGGCTCGAAGCCGTTCCGGAACAGATGATCGAAGCGGAAGCTCTGGGCGGACATTCTTGGCGTGAGACAATGCGGCTGGCGCCGGGCAGGCGAGTATCGGGCCAGGTATGAACGAGGGTGTGAGAACTTCGTTAAACAATGAGCATCCCGCGGCCGGCAAACCGGTCGCGCTGCTGCCCGTTGACCGCATAGCGGACGGTGGTTTCGCCGAAGTCGAGGTCACCATCGAAGGTGATGCCGAATCGATGCTGCTCTATCGTGACGGCGATCACGTGCGGGCGTGGCTCAACATCTGCCCGCACGCCGGCCGTCGCCTCGACTGGGCGCCCGGGCAGTTCCTCAAGAGCAAGGACGGCCTGTTGGTCTGCGCCGCCCATGGCGCCAGCTTCGAATTGCAGCGCGGCGAATGCGTCGCCGGCCCGTGCCGCGGCGAGGCGTTGCGTGCCGTGCCGGTGTCGATCCGCGACGGGCAGGTCGTCCTGGGCGACTGATCTCGCGGCGATGACCGGCGCGAGGATCATTGCGCGTACGGCCTGGGACAGGCATCGGGAGGCTCGGCATGGACAACTCGGTAGTCACCGCGATGGCCGCCCTGTTCGGCAGCCTGATCGGCGGTCTCACGACGCTGACGACGGCATGGCTGAGCCAGCGCTACACCACCCGTAACCAGCGCCTGCGCGAGGAGATCGCCAAGCGTGAGGCGCTGTACGGCGAATACATCGACGAAGCCTCGGAGCGGATGATCGACGCGCTCGGGCACGAGCTCAGCGACGCCAACCAGATCGTGCGGATGTACGGCCTGTTCTGCCGCATCCAGCTGGTGTGCAGCGGTCCCGTGCTGGAGACGGCGGAGCAACTGATGAAGAGGACGGCCGAGGTCTACGCCATGCCGAGCATCACCCTGGAAGACCTGTTGCGCGGCGCACGCGAAAGTACGGCGGAGAGCGATCCGATCGTCGCCTTCAGCCGGGCGTGCCGGCAGGAGCTGGAGACGCTGCAGCGCCGGTTGTGAAGGCAAATCCCCTCGGTCCTTCAAAGGCGAAGGAGCCAGGCACCCCGACCTGATCAATACAGCAGGTTGACCATCAGCACGATCACCATCGTGTAGATCAGCGACAGCGGCCCGCCGATCTTCCACAGTTCCTTGCCGGTGTAGCCGGCCGGCCCCGTGATCATCGAGATCACCGGATTGGATGCGGTCATGAAGTTGTTGGACGCCGACAGCGCCACGATCAGCGCGAACGCCGTCGGGTTGCCACCCGCCGCCAGCGCCAGGTTCACCGCGAGCGGCACGACGACGATAGTTGCACCGACGTGGCTGATCACCAGCGAGAACGCCGTCGTCAGCAGCCCCAGCGCCAGTTCCAGCAGCCATACCGGCGTGCCGCCGGGCAGCCGCTCCACCGAATGCCCCGCGATCCACGCTGCTGCGCCGCTGGAGTCCATCGCCCATCCCAGCGGGATCAGGCAGGCCATCAGGAACACCGTCTTCCAGTTGATGGCGGCATAGGCCTCGTCGATGTGCAGCACGCCGGCGACCAGCATGCCGGCCACGCCGGTCATCAGTGCGATCGACACCGGCAGCCGCGAGGACAACGCCAGCAACATCGACACGGCGAAGATCGCCATCGCGATCTTGAACTTGTGCGGACGCTGCTCGCCCTGGGGGTAGTCGGTGACCACGACCAGGTCCTTGCTTTCAGCCGCTTCGGCCAGGTCGGTCCAGATGCTGTGGAACACCAGCATGTCGCCGGCGCGCAGCGACACATCGCGCACGTTCTCGCGCAGCACGGTCTTGTCGCGGTTCACCGCCAGCAGGCTCAGGCCCATCTGCTTGCGCAGTTGCAGGTCGCGGCCGGTCTTTCCGATGAACTGCGACGTGGCCGGGATCACCGCCTCGGAAATGCCGGCCCGGCTCGGGTTGAACAGGTCGGCGAAGTTGCGCAGGCGCGAGCTCAGGCGCAGCAGGTGGTTCTGGGCGAAGTCGCTGACCTGCTGCTTGGTCCCCATCGCGCCGATCACGCTGCCGACCCAGATGCGCTCGTCCGCCGGCGGCGCCAGGCGCGATTCCTCGCCGGTCTTCAACGCCAGCAGCAACGGAGCGCTGTGCAGGGCCTCGGCCTCGCCCAGCGACATCCCCACCAACGGGCTGTCGGCGGTGACGGTGAGCTCGTAGACGTCGCCATCGATGCCATAGGCCTTGGCGAAGTAACTCTGCGTGCGCGCCGGGGTGGCGCCCTTGCCGTCCTCGTCGCCCAGTTGCTTGTCGCCGAAGAAATGGAAGTACGCCAGCGAGGCGGCCAGCAGCGCCAGGCCGATCGGCAGCGGCGTGAACATCTTCAGTGGTTCCAGCGTCGCCGCGCCCGAGGGCAGGTTGGCGTTGGCGGCCAGCAGCAGGTCGTTGAGCAGGATCAGCGGCGAGTTGCCGACCATGGTCAGCGCGCCGCCCATCACGATCGCGGCGGCGATCGGCAGCAGCAGGCGAGGGAGGGTCAGGCCGGTGCGCGAGGACAGGCGCGCGGCGACCGGCATGTAGAGCGCCATCACCGATGGGTTTTGCATGATCGACGAGTTCAGGCCCGCCACCCCGCAAGTCAACAGCAGCAATCGCTGCTCGACACCCCGCGCGCGCCGCAGCAGCCAGGCGGCAAGGCGATTGAGGGCACCGGTACGATCCAGCCCGGCGCCCAGGATCATCGTTGCGATGATGCTGATCACCGCGTTACCGGAGAAGCCGTTGAACAGCTCGTCGGTCTCGACGATCCCCGACAGGCCCAGCAGCACCAGCACGACCAGGGCGACGACGTCGGCGCGGATGCGCTCGAACAGGAACATCACCATCGTGAAGCCCACCAGCCCGAGCACGAGCTTCATATCAGTGGTGAGCGGCAGCGCGGTATCCATGCCGTTATTGGGTCGGCTCGTCAGGTCCGGTCATAGAGAAGATCCCACACACCGTGGCCGAGTTTCTGGCCGCGGGTCTCGAAGTGGGTCTGCGGTCGCCATTCCGGCCGCGGCACGCTGCCGCGCGGACCGGCTCGATTGATCAGCCCCGGCGTCGCATCGAGCACGTCCCACATCTGCTCAGCATAGTCGTGCCAATCGGTGGCGAGGTGCAAGCGTCCTCCGACGGCGAGTTTGCCGGCGATCAGCCTGGCGAACTCAGGCTGGACCAGGCGGCGCTTGTTGTGGCGCTTCTTGTGCCAGGGATCGGGGAAGTAGATGCGGACCTCGTCGAGCGAGCCGTCGGCGATCTCGTTGCGCAACACCTCGACCGCGTCGTGGTGGTAGACGCGCACGTGGTCGCTGCCGTCCTCGGCCAGCGCATTTAGCAGGCGGCCGACGCCCGGCGCATGCACCTCGATGCCGATCAGGTCGCGGTCCTTGTCGTGCTGGCCGGCGTAGCGCAGCGCCTCGCCGTTGCCGAAGCCGATCTCGAGCACGCGCCGGGCCTTGCGGCCGAACACCGCGTCGAAATCGCGCGGCTGGCCGCGGCCGTCACCCGCTGTGTAATCCAGGCCGAACCGCGGCCAGTGCGTGTCGAACGCGCGCTGCTGGGCCTCGGTGAAGCGGCCCTGGCGCAGCACGAAGCTGCGGATCTGGCGGCGGCCTTCCTCGACGGTAAAGGGCTTGGGCGGGACTTTCCTCGAATCCTCCGGGCTCATGGCGTCAGCCGATCAACCCGTCGATCGGGCTCGACGCCGAAGCGAAGCGCTTGCGCGGGATGCGGCCGGCTTTGAAGGCCGCGCGGCCGGCCTCGACCGCCAGCTTCATGGCGTGGGCCATCAGCACCGGATCGCGGGCGCCGGCAATGGCGGTGTTCATCAGCACGCCGTCGCAGCCCAGTTCCATGGCGATGGAGGCGTCCGAGGCGGTGCCCACGCCGGCGTCGACGATGATCGGCACCTTGGCGTTCTCGACGATCTCCAGCAGGTTGTAGCGGTTCTGGATGCCCAGGCCCGAACCAATCGGCGCGGCCAGCGGCATTACCGCCACGCAGCCGATCTCTTCCAGGCGCTTGGCCAGGATCGGGTCGTCGGAGGTGTAGACCATCACGTCGAAGCCGTCCTTCACCAGTTGCTCGGCGGCGGTCAGCGTCTGCACGACGTCGGGGTAGAGCGTCTTCTGGTCGCCCAGCACTTCCAGTTTGACCAAGCTGTGGCCGTCGAGCAGTTCGCGCGCCAGGCGGCAGGTGCGCACCGCGTCGTCGGCCGTGTAGCAGCCGGCGGTGTTGGGCAGGATCGTGTAGCGGTCCGGCGGCAGCACGTCGAGCAGGTTCGGTTCGCCCGGGTTCTGGCCGATGTTGCTACGGCGAATCGCGACGGTGACGATCTGGGCGCCGGCGGCCTGCGTGGCCAGGCGCGTCTGCTCCAGGTCGATGAACTTGCCGGTGCCGGTCAGCAGGCGCGAGGAATAGGTCTTGCCGGCGATGACCAGAGCGTCCGTCGCCGGTGCGGAAGAAAGGAATGCGGTCATCCGCCCATGGTACCAGCGCGCCACCTGTCGGCCGAGTTCGACCGATGGTCGTGGCAAGATGAAAAAACCATGAACGGTTGGCCTCGGGCTCCATTTGGCTGCGTATACGCCATGTGAGCGGCTCTCGCGAGCGTGGACGGGTATCCCCCTGTTCCCCGTCTGCCGGGTCGAGAACGCTTCGCGCGGTGCGATACCGTGCGTACGAAAAGGCACACCCGGCGTAAGCCGGCGTCGCAAAGCCGCGGGTCCCGCTCATTAGGTGGGATGGCCGGGTTCCCGTCCGTACGGTATTCACCGCGCGGTTTCTCCGACAGACACGCCTCTCCCCTTCGGGGGAGTCAATGCGTGGCAGCGGTCTACCAGCCGCGTCTATGCCCCCCCCGAAGCATCAGCCGCCCCCGAGCGCGTGCACGATCTCGATGCGGTCGCCCGTCGTCAGCGCATGCTCGCCGTGACGGCTGCGGGGAATGATCTCGCCGTTGACCTCGACCGCGACCCGGCGTTCGCCGAGTCCTTCCTGCGCCAGCAACTGCGAAACCGTCGTCATGGCCGCGATCGCGCGCGGCTCGCCATTGAGGGTGATATCCATGCCGGTATTGTCGCGCCGGGCCGCGCCGGCGGCCAGCCGGCACGGGACTTGCCGGTTATGCCGCGCTGCCGCTTGTCATGGCGGCGTCGCGCGTGGTTCGATGCCAGCCATCCGCAGCCGTACGCAGGGCCGGCGGGTTGCGTCGAACCATCAAAACCAAACGGGGAAGAACAACCAGATGAAACCTGTCCGTACCATGCTGGCCATGGCGCTCGCGGCTGCTGCCGCCTCGGTGGCGCTGCCGGCCTCCGCGCAGACCTATTCGCAGACGATCTTCTTCGGCGACAGCCTCACCGATTCGGGCAGCTTCCGCCCGGGCCTGATACAGGCCGTGGGTCCGTCGGGCGCGCTGCTGGGCAAGTTCACCACCAACCCCGGGCTGGTCTGGTCGGAATACGTGGGCAGCTTCTACGGCGGGAACTCCACCCCGGCCAACCAGGGCGGCACCAACTACGCCGTCGGCGGCGCGCGCACCGGCACCAATGGCGTCAGCCCGTTCGGCGCGATCCCGTCGCTCACGACGCAGATCAACGCCCACCTCGCCGCCAATGGCGGCCGCGCCGATTCCAACGCGCTGTACACCGTGTGGGGCGGTGCCAATGACTTGTTCACCGCGGCCGCCGTTCCTCCGGCGCAAGCCCCGGCCATCATCGGCGGCGCAGTCGCCTCGCAGGTCGGCAACGTCATGGCGCTGAGCAACGCCGGCGCGCAGTACATCCTGGTGCCGACCGTGCCCGACCTGGGCATCACGCCCCAGTTCCGCGCGCAGGGCGCTGCCGGCATGGCCGGCGGTACGCAGCTGTCCACCACTTACAACAACGCGTTGTTCAGCAGCCTGGCCAGCGCCAACCTGCGCGTCATCCCGCTCGACACCTTCCACCTGTTGCAGGAAATCGTCGCCAACCCGGCGCCTTATGGTTTCCGCAACGTGACCGACGTGGGCTGTCGCACGCAGCCGGCACCGGCGGGCGGCTCGTCGCTGTTCTGCAACCCGGGCTCGTACGTGGCGCCGGACGTGCCCACCGGCTACGTCTTCGCCGACGGCGTGCATCCGAGTTCGGGGGCGCACGCCATCCTGGCCGACTACGCCCTGTCGATCCTCGAAGCACCGCGCCAACTCGCAGTGCTGACCCACTCCGCTTCGACCGTCGGCCGCTCGCGCGCCGACCGCGTCGCCGCGCAGATCGAGCAGCGTCCGGAAGGAGAAGGTTCGCGCTGGTGGGCCGACGTTCGCGTCGACAACCAGCGTTACGGCGATGCCGACAACTACGACGGCATGGGCCCGACCCTCAGCTTCGGCATGGACTGGGCCAGCGACGAACTGGTGTTCGGCGGTTTCGCCGGTTACGGCGTGCAGGACATCGACTGGGGCCTCAGCCGCGGCGACTTCGAACAGACGGACGCGACGTTGGGCGGCTACGTGGGCTGGTCCAGCGGCGCGTTCTGGAGCACCGCCCAGGCCAGCTACACCTGGTTGAGCTATGACGTCGACCGCGACGTGAAGCTCGGCGCGGTCACGCGTACGCACAGCGGCTCGCCGGACGGCAGTAACCTCAGCCTGGCCGCCAGTGCCGGTTGGGACTTCGACGCCGGCACGCTCAAGCACGGCCCGGTCGCCTCGCTGGTCTCGCAGAGCATCGACATCGACGGCTACGACGAGAACAGCACCGAAGCCACCGCGCTGACCTTCCTCGACCAGAAGTACGACTCGCTGATCGGCTCGGTCGGCTGGCAGTTGCGTGCCGAACTCGGCGACCTGCAGCCGTACGCGCGCCTGACCTACGACCACGAGTTCGAGGACCAGGAAGATCAGGTGTTCGCGCAGCTGCGCTCGATGCCGGGCCTGGCGCCGTACGCCGTGCCGGGCATCGAGTTCGACCAGAACTACGGCACGCTCACCTTCGGTGCGCGCACGCAGGTCTTCGGCATGGGCGCCGACATCGGCACCGCGCTCACGGTCGGCCAGAAGGGCGGCAACGATGCGACGATCTTCGTCAGCCTGAACGGCATGTTCTAAGCGGTCTCGACGCGGCGTCGCCCCGGCGGCGCCGCGTTGCCAGCCTCCCGCAGGCGGCTTAGACTGGATGCGAAACGCGGGTGTAGTTCAATGGTAGAACTGCAGCTTCCCAAGCTGCTAGCGTGGGTTCGATTCCCATCACCCGCTCCAGATGCAAACAACGAGGCCCGCGAAAGCGGGCCTCGTTGTTTCTGCAAACTGCATCAGTCGCATGCAAATCGCCGCGCGCTACTTCAAGCTTGAGCGGCGGCTATCGGCCACAAGCGGACACACGCCAACGCCAGAGTTAAGCTGAGCCGCGAAGCCGCTTCGGCTTGATAAATTGTCAGACCTGCTCACTGAGCAAACTCGACGGAGCAATGCCGAGGAGACGGATGTCTGAGTTAAGGACGCATGCTCCTGGACCTTGGTGGGTCGACGAGCTGCCAAGATTAGACGTAACGCCTGACCTGATCCCCACCGCATGCTGCACACCAGCAGAAGAGGCCGGGCCACGAGCAGCGTCAGCTGCTGCGCTGTCTCGCACACCAAAGGCAACACGCCAACGCGCCCTTCACTGGTGGGCGGACCCTGCGCGTCTTCCATCGTTGTGTTGCGCAGTAGCGCGACTTTGCACGAACTCCGGAAAGGTCTCCGCGAGCGGCGCCGTGTCCGGCAAGATGTAAAACACCCCGCCCCGCTCGAACGTCGGACGGATGATCTGCTCGTAAAATTCGGGCGAGACGTTGATGCAGCCATGAGTGACGCGGTTGTCGTCAGGCGAAGGCGATGCGAGGCGTTCGGGGCGTCTCTCGGCCGGGATGCCAGTAGCGGTAGGGTGCATGGAGACCGCGGAATCGTAGTCCACCCACAGGACGCGCCCAGCGTCGGTTGATGGGCCGAAACCGCCCACAAAGCGACCAGCGGGCGTCGTGCGATCCCGGCCCGGAATTTCGCGAAGCGCGAGGCCGGCGATGCCGGGGGCCGCATGATCGCCGATCGCCGAGCCAAAGAGCGCAGGCGCCGCGCCACGAAGCCGGCCGTCGCCGCCGAACACCAGGATCTGTGCAGCGGCCTTGTCTATTACCGCGAACGGATAGCCTTGGCTGTCCCTGGTTGCGGCAACCCAGCCCGCGAGCTCAATCACCGTGTCGGACACTCCTTGCCCTTGCGGAAGCTGGTCGACCGCGGCCACCGGTTGCGCGGCGGCATCCTCGGCGCTGGCCACGCCGAAGCTCGCGAACGCCAGCGTCAGCAACAGCGCGCCACCATAAGCGGCCCGGATCGCAGGGTGTAGGCGGATGGGACGATTCCTTGGAGCGAAGACTGAGTGAAGAAAAAACCGGTGGCCAACAGAGGCCACCGGGAAGGAGCTCAAACCGTTCGTCAGAAATTGCGCACGAGCGACTAGCCGCGCGGCTTGCGGCGCGGCGCCGTTTCGATCTGCTGGACGCGGGTTTCCAATTGATCCAGCCGTTGGTTGGCCTGCTGCGCGGACTGATTGGCCTGCTGCGCGGACTGATTGGCGGATTCGGCGCTCTGGGCTGCGCTCTGGACCTTCGCGTCGAGTGAATCGAGGCGCGAGTTGATCGTTGCAAACTCCTCTTTATAGGTGGCGCAGCCGCCAAGGCCCACGGCGGCGACGATCGCCACACCGAGCGTACGCGCCATCGCCAGATTTTGCTTAGTCAGAAACATTGTCCAATCCTCCTTCGTCTGGGACATCAGAAATATCGCGGCCTTTTTTTGCTGGACCATGACCGCCTTCAGCTTGCGTCGGAATACGTAGATGGATTGTGAAGATGTGGCAACTAGTGTGAGTTGCAGCTGAATCCATCCGTCTCCACGAAAACTCGCAGCATTTGATCGACTATCACAACCTTATCCGCAGTCACCGATCCCAAGGTGAACGGTAGACCTTAATAAGCGAGCCGTCTGGCACCGACTGATCTTCAGCGACTTCTTCGACTCCTCCCAACTCATCAGCAAGGAAAGCTATACCGGCCCCTCCAATGCGTCTAGGCGGTCGACATAGAGTCTCTCCCGGCATCACTACTGCACCGTGCGCAATGTCCGCTTTTGGTTCGTTAGTGGCCGTTGGCGGGCAGTGAGAAATGTGCCTTGACGCTAAACGACACCGGCAGCAGACTCCACCTCAAGGAGTGTCGAAACTCCTCATAGAGCGGTACCCACCTCCGTCAAACTGGTGGGTTTTTTGTGCCCGTACTGCGGGTGCAGCCGATGCAAGACCTGCGTCGGGAGGGCGGCTAATACAACACCCGCAAGGGGAATACGCCCACCGTCTCTATGCGGTTTCGAACCTCCCGACACCTTGCGTCGCGCCTGCGACGCAGGCCGGCAAGGCTGCCTGGAGTGACGACAATGCGAAAGGAACATCGCCCATCCACCACAACCTCTGCGGGATACGTGCTCCCTGAGCCCGCGCATTTGGCCCTGATCCAAGCCCGAGATCATTTGCGGCTGCTCGCTCGTCTTACCGAACCAATGGCTGCGGACGATGAGGAAGAGGTGACTCTATCGCCGACAGCGCTCGCGCATTGCTTTGGTCGGCTGGCTACCGATCTGGACGGCATCGTCTCCGCCGCTTACTGGCCAGCGCGACGCGTTTTGGTCAGCGAAGCTTAGTTGGCAGATTGCGCTGTGACACTTGCGTCACAGTTGCCTATGGCCGCGCCAAGTAGGACACGCTGGGCACGCTCCGATCGCCGACTGGATATGGGATCTGGCCCGTCACACGGAAAGCGGCGGAGCACGGACCGTCCGTTCCGGCAAGCTCGTCGTAATCAATGGCGCGATGAAGTAAACAACCTGACGGATGAGTGCGAAAGCCTCATCCGTCAGTTTCTTTGACTCTTCGATGAGGCTCCTGGCCGCTCGGTCAAAGCGGTGGAGTCTTCGTGCGAGGAAAATCTGCTCAAGCACGAGACGGCGAGGCTGGGCGGAGCGTCCGAAAGCCTCATCGATGAGGCACTGTCACATTCATCAGGTGCGCGAGCCTGACTCGCCAGTTTTAGGCCTCACGCATGAGGCTGAGAACCTCATGCGTGAGGCTTTTTGCTTCAACGCTCTTGCCAAGGTAGTCAGCAAATCTGCTGCGCCCGCTTAGGGCCGCACGCAGTGAAAGCTGGAGTTTGCTGGTTCCCCATTGCCTGTTTCGCACTGCCGCTGAAGAAGGCGCCGAACACTACGAAATCCTAACGCCCCCACCCCCCACACTGCTTGTATGCTGGCCGCGACGACGAGCCTGCAGATGCGGTCGGCCAGGGTCCTGGCCTTCTCTACACACTGCAACGGCGGCCTG
>DATDBD010000220.1:0-5796 GCA_036525015.1 Lysobacter sp. | reverse complement strand
GCGTGCGCCAACCCCTTGCAGAACTAGGTCTTAGGTGGGGTGACTTATGGCCCATGGCGGAATCGATATGGTGTTGTACTTTACCAACACACCAGTTCACACCAACGCCAGGACACCACCATGAACGCCTCCCGCAACCAGCAGTCGACCTACTCCAACCCGAGTCGCACGGTCGCCGCGGAAGTGGCTTCTTCCCCGGTCCGCCACGTCCATCGCGAACGCGACTTCGGCGTCGGTTACGGCAACAGCAGCGGCTATGCCAGCCCGCGCCGCTACATCGACCAGTGGGCCCCGTCGCGCTTCCGCTGCGTCTAAGCCCAGTCATCTCCACTTGCGTCCCTTCCCCCAAAGGATTTCGCCATGAATGCCCTGCTTACCTCCGTCTTCACCCGCAAGCCTCTTCCTGTCAGCGCCCCGGCTACCGTCCCGGCTGCGACCCGTCTGGTCCGTCGCGAACGCGACTTCGGCATCGGCTACGGCCGCAGCAGCGGTTACGGCTGCACCCGCCGCTACACCAGCGACTGGGCACAGCCCCGCTTCCGTTGCGCATGAATCGTTGCGCAGATCCGTTGCGCATGAACCGTTGTCTTGAGCCGCTTCGCCTGACCCGCTCCACCTGTTGAGATCCGGCCGCTCCGGCGGATCTCCGAAAGACCCAAGGATTCCGCCATGAACGCTCTGCTTCGTACCGACCTGTTCCCCGCCCAGTCGCTTCCCGCCCGCGCGCCGGCCAATGCCCCGGCCCAGGACCGTCTGGTCCGCCGCGAACGCGACTTCGGAATCGGCTACGGCCGCAGCAGCGGTTATGGCAACCCCCACCGCTACACCAGCGACTGGGCACAGCCCCGCTTCCGCTGCAGTTGAGCCCCGGTTCCTCCGCCCCGCGGTCCGGCGCGCCATCCACGGTGTTTGGCGCGTCGGCCGCGGGGTTCTTTGTAGCGAAGAACTCGCCTGATAGCCGCAGTTCTCCGACGAAACCGGACATTGATCGCACAGGGTGTGTTTCGACTGTCCGCTGCGGCGCCCGTCCGCTATCGTGAGGGGATGACTACCCCCGCTGCCGAATCCAAGTCCCTGTTCCGCCCCACCACGCTGGCCGCGCTGAACGCGATGTCCAAGGACACCGCCATGGAGCCCCTCGGTATCGCTTTTACCGAGATCGGACCGGATTACCTGCGCGCCACCATGCCGGTAGACGCCCGCACCTGGCAGCCCTACGGGCTTCTGCATGGCGGCGCCTCCGTGCTGCTCGCGGAGACGCTGGGGAGCATGTCCGGCATGCTGTGCATCGGCGAAAACGAGATTTGCGTCGGCATCGAGATCAACGCCAACCATGTGCGCGGTGTCCGCGATGGCGTGGTCACCGGTACGGCGCGACCGTTGCACGTCGGCGGCCGCACCCAGGTCTGGGAAATCCGCATCGAGGACGAACGCGGTCGCCTGGTGTGCATCTCGCGCATTACGCTGGCGGTCGTCCCGCGCGCATGAGCCGTGACGTGATTTTCGCTGGTCGCTCGCGCGTGGCTTCGGTATCGTTTCCGCAATGAATGCGCCGTCCCCCCACGCCGGCGCGACGGCGCCAGACCACGCGCCGCTCGCGCGCGCGCTCCGCTACCTGATCCGCGTGCCACTGCTGGTGTGGCACCTGCTGATCGACCTGCCGCTGGTACTGCTTTTCACCACGCCGCTGACGCGGGGCCTGCACGTGGGCGGGGACACCCTGGAGCACCGTGCGATCCGTGCCTGGTCGGCCGGATTGATGCGCGTATTCGGGTTCCGGCTGCGTCGTATCGGCGAGCCGTTGCCGGAAGCGGCGATGTTTGTCGCCAACCACGTCAGCTGGATCGACATCCAGTCGCTGCATAGCCAGCGCATGATGGGCTTCGTCGCCAAGCGCGAGATCGAGAGTTGGCCCGTGGTCGGCTGGCTGGCCGCACGCGGCGAAACCATCTTCCATTCGCGAGGCAGCACCGAGTCGCTCGGCGGCGTGCTGCACGAGATGCTGGCGCGGCTGCGCAGCGGCCGCTCGGTCGGCGTGTTCCCCGAGGGCGGCACGCGTGGCGGCGGCCAGGTCGGGCCGTTCCACGCGCGTATCTTCCTGGCGGCCGTCGAGGCCGGTGTGCCGGTGCAGCCGGTCGCGCTGCGCTATGGCGAGGGCGGCAACGCGCAGGGCGTGGTGGCGTTCCAGAATGGCGAGAGTTTCTTCGGCAATTTCGTGCGCCTGCTGGGCGAGCCGCAAAGGCTGGCCGAGATCCATTTCCTGGAGCCGATCATGCCGGGCGAGACCGATGGACGCCGCCGCATCGCCGAACTGGCACGGCAGCGGATCATCGAGGCGATGACCAGCTGAATACGCAAGCTCAATTCGCAAGCCTGTGCGACCACTGGAAAACGACGGACAACGGACTATCGTCGAACCCATGCTGAAACCGGGCACGCTGACCGCCGCCGACTACCGCCCGCCGCAATGGCTGCGCAACCCGCACGTGCAGTCGGTGCTGGGCACCAGCTCGCTGCGCCGTCGCCAAGGCGAGCGCGACCTCGAAGCCATGGGCGCGGTCACCCGTCCGTACCTCATCGACGGCGGCGAAGGCGTGCGCCTGCAGGGCCTGCACAGCGTGATTCCGGATGCGCCGGCCAAGGGCATGGTGCTGCTGCTGCACGGCTGGGAGGGCAGTGCCGATTCCAGTTACATGCGGCTGACCGCGGCGCAACTGCTGCGCCGGGGATTCGAGGTGTTCCGGCTTAATTTCCGCGACCACGGTGGCACCCACCACCTCAACGAAGGGCTGTTCCACTCCAATCGCATCGACGAAGTCGTGCATGCGGCCCGCGACGTGGCGCAGCGTTTCCCGTGCCGGCCGATGTCGGTGGCCGGGTATTCGCTCGGGGGCAACTTCGCCCTGCGTCTGGCCTTGCGCGCGCCCGCGGCCGGACTGCCGCTGGCGCACGTCGCCGCGGTCTGCCCGGTGCTCGATCCGGCGCGCACGATGGATGCGATGGAGCATGGCCTGCCGGTGTACCTGTGGTATTTCGAGCGCAAATGGCGCGGATCGCTGGCACGCAAGCGCGAACTGTTCCCGCAGACGCATGCCTTCGACGACCGGGTGCTGGGCCTGCGCATGCGCCCGTTGACGCAATGGATGGTCGAGCGCCACACCGAGTTCGGCTCGCTGGAGCGGTATTTCGATGGCTATTCCATCGCCGGTGAGCGCCTGTCGGCCCTGCAGGTACCGGCCAGCATCCTGATGGCGCAGGACGATCCGGTGATCCCGGTAGACGGCTTCCATGCGCTGCGCCTTCCGGAAACGGCGCGCCTGGAGATCTCGCCCTGGGGCGGGCACTGCGCCTTCCTCGAAAGCGCCCGGCTGGACGGCTTCGCCGAGCGCTGGATCGCCCAGCGCCTGGACGACGCGACCGGCTGAGCGGGTGCGGCGGGCGGCGCCTGCGGAACCGGTCTCGTAGCCCGGGCAGCGCCCTCCGCAACGGCTACAATCGCCGATTCGTCCGTATTTCGAGCCGTCCATGTACCAACCGATTCTCGACGCCCTGCGTCGTGGCGCCGCCGCCGAGGCCCTGGCCGCCGCGCGCGAGGCCGTTGCCGCCCAGCCGCAAGACGCCACCACCCACCGCCTGCTCGCCGCCGCGCTGCGCCTGGATGGCGACCGCGAAGGTGCCATCGCCGCCATCGACCAGGCCATTGCGCTGGCTCCGGATGACGCCAACGTGCACCTGGAACGCGCCGGCCTGCTGCTGCAGGAGCGCCAGCTCGACGAGGCGCAGGCCGCGCTCGCCCGCGCCGTCGGCCTCGATCCCAACCAGTTCCCCGCCTACATCGTGCAGGCACAGCTCGCGCTGGGCCGCGGCGATCTCGACGACGCCGAGCGCATCGTGCGCATCGCGTCGCGCATCGCGCCCGACCACCCGCATGTGGCGGCGGTCGAAGGCACGCTTGCGCTGCGTCGTGGCGACGCCGACAACGCCCTGACCATCCTGAGCCGGGCGGCCGAACGCGCGCCTGATGACCTGCAGCTGCGCCATTCGCTCGGATTCGCCTATCTGGCCAAGGGGCATCTGGCCTTCGCCGAACAGGCGTTCCGCCGCATGCTGGAGGCCAACCCGGGCTCGCGCCCACTGCGCGCGCTGGTGGCCGATGTCATTCGTCGCCAGGGCCGCATGGCCGAGGCCGCCGATGAGTTGGCACCGCTGCTCGAGGGTGCCGGCGCGACGCCGGCCCTGCGCGCGGTAGTCGGTGAAATGGAGCTGGCCGCCGGCCGCAACGAGCGCGCCCTGGCCGTGCTGCGCCCCGCCTTCGCCGCCCACCCGAACGAACGACGCATCGTGGCCGCGATGTGCGAGACCTGGCGCCGTCTCGGCGCCGAGAGCGAGGCCCGCGACACGCTCGAAACTGCATTGACCGAGCACCCGCAAGCCGCCGACCTGTGGCATGCGCGCCTGCTGTTCGAACCGTTTGCCGAACAGGGTGCGCGCACCGTGGTCGAGCGCTGGCTGCAGGCGATGCCGGACTTCGTGCCGGCGCTGCAGGCGATGGCGACCATCCACCAGCAGGCCGGCGAAAGCGAGCAGGCCGAAGCCATCGCGGTGCGAATCACGCAGATCGAGCCCGGCCACACCCAGGCCGAGCTGCGCGTGGTCGACCATCTGCTGCAGCGCGATCCGGAAGCGGCCGTCACCCGCATCGAAGGACTGATCGGCCTCGCCCAGGACGAGAACGTCAAGCGCACCCTGCGGCAGTTGCTGGGTCGTGCGCTCGACATTGCCGGTCACCCGGCCGCCGCGACGGAAACCTGGACCGAGGTGCATGCCGAGAACGCGCCGCAGCGCCTGCCGCTGCCGCCGACCAGCACGCGAACCGGCGACTGGCCGGCGCTGGCGCCGAAGCCGGAGGGCGTCAACAGCGTGCTGTTGCTGTGGGGTCTGCCCGGTTCGCTGGTCGAGCGTGTCGCCCATACCTTCGACCTGGCCGGCATGCCGCTGCGCGCCGACCGGTTCGGACCGCAGCCGCCCAACGACCTGTTCCAGCGCTACGACACGATCACCTCGCTTGATGCCGGTTCCGCTGATGCTCAGGCGCTGATCGCGCAGTGGCGCGAGCAGCTGCCGACGCGCGGCATCCATAACGGCGTGATCTTCGACTGGCTGCTGTTGTGGGACAACGCGATGCTGCGCGCGCTGCGTCCGCACCTGCCCGAGGCGGTGCTGATGGCGGTGATCCGCGATCCGCGCGACATGCTGCTGGACTGGGTGGCCTTCGGTGCGCCGGCGCCGTTCGCGTTGGAGTCGCCTGTGGTCGCCGCGCGCTGGTTGGCGCAATCGCTGGAGCAAGTGGCCGATCTGCAGGAGCAGGATCTGTTCCCGCATCGCCTGCTCAAGCTCGACGGCATCGAATACACCGAGCGCGGCATCGGCCAGGCCATCGCCGATGCGCTTGAGATCACCATCGAAGCCGCGCCGCCGGTGGCGCTTGGCCCCCCGCATTTCGAGGCAGGGCACTGGCGCACCTACTCGGGCCCTCTGGCCGAGGCCTTCGCGCTGCTGGCGCCGGTGGCACAGCGCCTGGGATATCCGGCCGCCTGATCCTCCGGGATCTTCGCGGCCACATCGATACGTCACGCAACCAGGAGGCGACATGCGGATTCACAGCGACAGTTTCCAACATCGCCAGCGCTTGCCGGTGGAATTCGCGGCCGGTCAGGCCACGGCCGACGGCTTCGGCTTCGCGCCGAACCGCAATCCGCACCTGGCCTGGGACGACGTGCCGGAAGGCACGAAGTC
>DATDBD010000219.1:0-2406 GCA_036525015.1 Lysobacter sp. | reverse complement strand
CCCCGAAGCCGATGCCTTCCTTGATCTGGAGCCCGCCGATGCCGAAAGTCGTATCGGCGAGGCGTTCGAGCAGGCGGTCGGGTTGTTCGACTACGCGCTGAAGGCGCACCTTGCCGTACCGAAGGCAATCGCTCAAGCCTTGGCATCGCCATCGGAGACGAGAATCGACGAATGAACGCTGCCTTAGGCCCCTGCACCCGATGAAGCCCGTGCAGACCACCTGGACACTTCCGCCTGAAGTCCAGCCAGACCGCAGCCGTCTTGGCTTCGACCTCGACGCGGCCTTGAATGCGATGGTGTTGCTGTCGGTCCATGTTCCCGACGAGGCCTATACCGCACCCATTCTCGGCAGTGAGCGCAGTGGCAACGGCTGCGTGATCGGCGACGACGGTCTGGTGCTCACCATCGGCTACCTGATCACCGAAGCGCAGACGATCTGGATCACCGACCATCGCGGCCGCAGCGTGCCAGGCCACGCGCTGGGTGTCGACTTCGCCAGCGGCCTGGGGTTGGTGCTGCCGGCGATGCCGCTTGACGCTCCTGCGCTGACGCGCGGAGGAAGCGCCGATGCGGCCATCGGCGACGATCTGCTGATGCTGGCTCACGGCGGCATTGGCCACTCGCTCGCCACCCGGTTGGACGAGCGCAAGACCTTCGCCGGCTACTGGGAGTACGTGCTCGACGAAGCGCTGTACACATCGCCCGCCCACCCCAGCTGGAGCGGTGGCGCTGTTGTCGACATGCGGGGCCGCTTGATCGGGATCGGGTCGTTGCTCGTGCAGGAGGCGGGTCAAGACAACGATGGCAAGCACGCAAACATGTCGGTGCCAGTGGACCTCCTCGAGCCCATACTGCACGACCTGCGGCGCCACGGCAGGTCCAACCAACCGCCGCGTCCGTGGCTCGGATTCTTCGTGCAGGAGCACCAGGGTCGCCTCGCGGTCGGCGGGCTTGCAATGCGCGGTCCGGCGGCGCGCGCCGGCATCGACCTCGGCGATGAAATCGAAGCCGTGGCGGGGCAACGCGTACACACGCTGGTGGAGCTCTTTCGGGGCATCTGGGCTCAAGGCCCCGCGGGTACACCTATCGTGCTGCGCTTGCGCCGCGAGGCGCGGTCTCGCGATGTGTGTGTGCCGTCGATCGACCGCGACTCGATTCTCTGGCGCCCGCAGGGCTTGAACTGACTCTCGCCGACGTCGAGCTGGGACCTGTGTTACACGGATCCGGTCGTCTCTGCGCGTGAGGTACGCACGAGGCTTGGGTGGAAGACAACCTCTACCTCAGCATGGATCTGCTCTGGAACAGAAGAAGGCCGCAATGAAGTTCGCGCCTGATCAGCCAGCCTCAACGTCGTGATCGCCGATTCGCACAACCTGACAAACACAACTGCCCCGGCATCGCGAGATAGGCGTCATCGCCGCCGGCTTCAGCCGGGTAGTGCGGGCCGCTCCAGCACGGCCACCTGGACCTCCGTGCGGATCTCGAACCCAAGGGATTCGTACAGCCGGATGGCGGTGACATTCATCTTCCAAGCGTGCAGGAAAGGCTGTTCGCCGCGCTGCTGGATCCGGTCGGCCACGAACGCGGACAGTCCGCGTGCCAAGCCCCTGCCGCGGCTATCCGGGTGGGTGCAGACGCCGCTGACCTCGGTGTAGCCCGGCAGGCGCAGGCGCTCGCCGGCCATGCCGGCCAGCAGCGAGCCGTCGCGCACGCCGACGAAGCCGCCCATCGTGTGGGTGCGCCTCAGAAAGGGGCCGGGCTCGGTCAGTCGCGCGAGTTGCAGCATGTCGCTCGCATCGGCGTCGCCGAGTTCCACCATGCCCGGGAGCGCAGGCGCATCGCGCAGCGCACGCGTCGCCACCATCTGCACGCCCTGCGCCTGCTTGAGCGCGACCAGCCCGTCGGGCACCGCGATCTGCGGCACCTGCAGCACGAAGATCCGCTCGCCCGGTACGACCAGCTCCGCGAGCGCCGCCAGTGCCTGCGGGCTGTCGTCGCGTGCCGAGGCGAACACATTGACCTCAGGATTGAAGCGTCGTGCCCAGGCGTTGCCTGTGGACACGGACGCATGGAAGCTGGTCAGGCTTGCCCAGACAGGCCGATCGAGCGGATGCATGGCGCCATTGTCCGACCTGGTCACGGCCAGAGAAGAGTCCGCACCGGCATTGCAATTGCACTTCTCGACACTAGGTCCGTTTCAGACTGGTTGCTGTCGCTCGGATTTGGCCGGCGAATGTCGGCGGGCGCCGATACCTGACGTTGGGCAGTTCCTCTGGCGGCTGTCCGCTGTACCTCGGAACTTGACGTTCGGCGGCTGGAAGCATAGGCGGGTCAGCGACGCGGCGACCAGGCCCAGCCAACGGCTGCTCCCACTGGCGGCGAACGGTCGCTGCCGACCCAAAGGAG
>DATDBD010000218.1:0-11295 GCA_036525015.1 Lysobacter sp. | reverse complement strand
AAGCCACCATCACGGCCAGTGCGTAAGCCAGCAGTCCCCTGGAGGCAAACGCGATCGCCCATCCGAGCAGGATCAGTCCGACCGATACATACATCGGGTTACGGCTGAATCGATAGAGACCGACCACTACCAGCTGCTTGGGCGGGGCCCAGGGCGCCAGGGTTCCCTTGCCGGACACGTAGAAGTCGCGCACGCAGCACAGCAGTCCCGCCATGCCCAGCACCAGCGGTACCCACCCGATGGGCTGCGCGAACGGGCGACCGGCCCACCAGAGCCAGGCGACGGGAACGAGGAAGGCCACGATCCCGGGCAAGGCGAGAAACGCGATGACGGCGCGGGCGAACATGCGAACGCCTGGCCCGCTCACTCGCTTTCAGCGCTCAGGTATCGGCCCACATCCGGAACAGATTGGTCCGCAGCGACTCCAGCAACACCTGCAACCGCGCCGGGTCGCCGCCGCTGGCCGCCAGTGCGCGGGCTTCCTCGATCTGCACCAGCAGTTCGCGCCGGTTGGAATCGGCGACCCAGCTTTGCAGCCATGTGATCGCGGCCAGGCGCACGCCGCGCGTGACCGGGTTGACGCGGTGGATGGTGGTCGACGGGTACAGGATCGCGCTACCGGCTTCCAGCTTGTACGACAGTTCCTGCGCGCCGAGCTGGATGGTGAGTTCGCCGCCGTCGTAATCGGCCGGCGAATTGAGGAACACCGTGCACGACAGGTCGCTTCGCATCGGCGGCGTGGACGGGAACATCGCCTCGTCGACGTGCCATCCGTAGTTCATGCCCGGCTCGTAGCGCACCACCGTCGTGCGCGCCATGCTGCGCGGGTGCGCGAACGTGCGCACGTCGGCATAACGGATCAGCGCCTCGCGCGCGATCTGGGCGATGCGGGCGTTGGCCGGGTCCTCCTGCGGCGCCTGCAGGTTCTGCTTGACCGAGGAATCGGGGTTGGTGATGCGGCCGTCGCCGAAGCGTACCTGCGGCAGCAGTTCGCGGACCGCCTGCAGTTCGGAAGCAGTGAGCACATTGGGCAGCACGCGGATCATGTCGGCACGCAGGGCAAAGGCGATGCGGTCATGATCGGCATTCAGGCGCGAGCGGGCAACCGCTCACACCGGCTCAACGCTTCCGAGTCGACACTGACCTGCGTTCCCACCGTGAGGATCCGACACGATGACCAGACTGACTTCGCTGCCCGAGCGCGCCCTGGAGCTGGCCAGCGCGATGGGCGACAACCTCAGGCATGCCGTGCCGACGGTCGGGCACAGCGCCGGCAAGTGGCTGGAGACCGGGGTCAAGTTGGGTGCCATCAAGGGCGGCGTGCGCGTCGCCGGTGGTTTGCTGCGCCGTCATCCGGTGCTGGTAGCCGCTTCCGTGGCCGGTGCCGGACTGCTCTGGTACGCCGCCCACCGCAAGAAGGTCCAACGCGAGAACGCAGAGGCGATCGAAGGCAGCGCCCGCCGCGTCGAGGCCCGCCGCGCCACCCGGGCGCCCCGGCAGCCGCGTCACCGCACGACGCAGGCCGGCGACTAGCCTCCGGTTTTGGCCCGCTCGTGTTGGGCCGGCTCGTGCGTTTCCGGCGCTGCGGCCGCCGCATCGGACGCCGCTTCGGGAAGCTCGATGATGAAGCGCGAGCCGCCGTGCTTGCGCTGCTCGTACCACAGCTGGCCGCCGGAATTGACGATGATCTGCTTGGCCAGCGACAGGCCCAGCCCACTCGACAGTCCATCATGGTCGCCCTCGTGCAGACGCACGAACGGCTTGAACAGTTCGCGCTGGCGGTTGGCGGGGATGCCTGGACCGCGGTCGGCGAAGATCAGCTGCCAGTAGCCTGGACCACCGCTGCGACAGGCGATCAGCAGTTCGCAGCCCGGGGCGTACTTGATCGCGTTGGTCACCAGGTTCTCGGAGACCTGGCGCAGGACGCGCGGGTCGATCGCCACCTGCGCCCCGGCGGGTGGGGGGGCCAGACGCACTGATATGCCGCGCGCATCGAGCTGGTACTCGTAACGCTGAACCAGCCAATCGATGGTGTCGCAGAGACTGGCGCAGGCGCGCTTGCCGTTGCCGTTGGCCAGGCCCGCACGGGTTTCCAGATAGTGGCGGATATAACCCAGCGCGTCGGTCGCGCTCTCGTGGATCATCTCCAGATAGCGCGGCACGCGCTCGCGCTTGCAGTTGTCGCTGCGCAGCAGCTCGCTGGCGAACAGCACGCTGCTCAATGGGTTCTTGAGGTCGTGCGCGACCAGGCTGACCAGCTGTTCGCGTTCGCGGGCGACGCGTTCGAGCCGGTCGCGGGTCAGCTTCAGGCCGATGTGGGTGTTGACTCGTGCCAGCAGCTCCTCGGGCAGGAAGGGCTTGGTCACGTAATCGACCACGCCGGCATCGAAGGCCCGCAGCAGCAGGTCGCGGTCCTGGGCGGCGGTGACGAACACCACCGGCGCCCGCAGTGGGATCTCGTGCGCGCGCAGTGCCGCCAGCACGTCGAACCCGTCCATCCCCGGCATCATCATGTCGAGCAGGATCAGGTCGGGAAGGATTTCGGCGTAGCGTTGCAGCGCCTCGTCGCCATTGGCCGCGGTGATCACCTCGTAGCCCTGGCGTGCCAGCAAAGTGCCGACCACGCGCAAGTTGGCCGACTGGTCGTCGACGAGGAGGATCCTGCCCGACAATGTCGAGGGTATCGTTGCGCTCATAACGTCCTGTAGTCCCCGTGAGGACGTCACCCCCCCGTGGCGTCCCGGCGGCCTGCTGCCGTCGTGAAAACGTTAACAGAATCGCAGTTCTCCAGGCACCGGTTTTCGCATGAATGCGACAGGCGGGAGGGTGGCGCGATCCTTCTACGACTAAATGACTAGGAAGAAAGTAATGGATGGCTGTTCAGTGAATGGCGCGATGGATGCTGCGACAACGGCCACATCAGCCAACCATAGCGGGAAGGCCGGATGAAGCTCAGAGCCCTGGGCCGCTCCTCCCTCGCCGTTGCGCCGCTGGCTTTCGGCGGCAATGTGTTCGGCTGGAGCGCGGACGAGGCGACGTCGTTCGCCCTGCTCGACGCATTTGTCGATGCCGGTTTCGACCTCGTCGATACCGCGGACTCCTATTCACACTGGGTGCCGGGTCATCGTGGCGGCGAGTCGGAGAGCATCCTGGGCCGTTGGTTCCGACGCAGCGGCAAGCGCGACCGGGTCACGTTGGCGACCAAGGTCGGCAAGTGGGCGCAGCGGCCCGGCCTGGCGCCGGGCAACATCCGCTTGGCGGTGGAGGAGTCGCTGCAACGCCTGCAGACCGACGTGATCGACCTGTACCAGGCGCACGCGGACGATCCGGCCGTGCCATTGGCCGATACCCTCGGCGCCTTCGCCCGGCTCATCGAGCAGGGCAAGGTCCGTGTGATCGGCGCCTCCAACTACAGCGCCGATCGCCTGGCCGAAGCGCTGGACACGTCCGAGCGTCTCGGCCTGCCTCGTTACGAGAGCTTGCAGCCGCAATACAACCTCTGCGACCGCGCCGGTTTCGAGACCGCGCTCGAGCCGCTGGTGCGCGCCCGCGAAGTCGGCGTGATCGGCTATTACTCGCTGGCCAGCGGCTTCCTCAGCGGCAAGTACCGCAGCGCCGGGGACGTCGGCAAAAGCGCGGCGCGCGCCGGCGCGATAGGCCACTACCTCAACCCGCGCGGGATGCGGATCCTGCAGGCGCTGGACGACATCGCCGCCACCCATCGCGCAACGCCCGCGCAGGTGGCGCTGGCCTGGTTGATGGCGCGCCCGTCGGTGACCGCGCCGATCGCCAGTGCGACCAGCGTGGCGCAGCTGCAGGAACTGCTCCAGGCAGCGCGCCTGCCCTTGTCCGCGCCTGACCTGCAGCAGCTCGACGCCGCCAGCGCCGAATGAACGTTGCAGCTGACATCCGCACAGGGCGTCGCGTCGGCCGTCGCTATCATTGAGCGCAGTCGCCTTACATCCTGTGCCCGTGACCCATTCCCACGATACCGCCGCGCGGCGGCTCGGCTTCACCCTGGCCGCGACCGGCGCGGTGATGTTCTCGGCCAAGGCGATCCTCGCCAAGTTCCAATATCGCCACGGCATCGATGCACTCGACGTGCTGGCGTTGCGGATGGTGTTGTCGTTGCCGTTGTTCGTGGCGTTGGGCATCCACGAATCGCGACGGCCGGGGCGCGAACCGATGACCCGCCGCGATTTCGGCCTGATCCTGATACTGGGCGTGCTCGGCTACTACCTGTCGAGCCTGTTCGATTTCTGGGGCCTGGAATACGTGCCGGTCTCGCTGGAACGGCTGATCCTGTTCCTCAATCCGACCTTCGTGCTGCTGATCGGGGTATTCGCGTTCGGCCGAAAAGTGGCGCGTCGCGAATGGATCGCGCTGGCGGTGAGCTACTCAGGCGTGGCGCTGGTCTTCGTCGAGAACCTGCGCGTGCAGGGCGAACACGTGCTGTTCGGCAGCGCCCTGGTGCTGCTGGCGGCACTGAGCTATGCGCTGTACCTGGCGATGTCGGGGCATCTGATCAAGCGCATCGGCTCGTTGCGCCTGGTCGCGTATGCCATGTGCGTGTCGACGGCGGCGACCGTCATTCACTACCTGTTGTTGCGCGATCCGGCGCGGCTTCTGGAGTTTCCTGCGCCGGTGTACTGGCTGGCGCTGATCAACGCCGTGTTCTGCACGTTCCTGCCGGTGACGTTCACGATGGGCGCGGTGGCGCGCCTCGGCGCGGGCACGGCCGCGCAGATGTCGGTCGTCGGGCCGGTATCGCTGGTGTTCCTCGGTGCGTGGTTGCTGGGTGAGGCGATCACGCCGATGCAGCTGGTCGGCACGTCGGTAGTGCTGGGCGGCGTATTGCTGCTGACCCGGCCGGGAGCGAACTCGGTGCCGGTGGCGGCTACGGCGGAAGGAAAGTAACGCCGACGTCAGTCAGGGAACCTGCGCCGCTACAGCCGTCGGCGGAAACTGGGCAAACATCTTGTCGATGCTGACCTGCATGTTGTTGGTCTGGGCGATGGGCGAATCGGGGACCGTGCCCATGGCGATGCCGCGCCAGATCGGGCGCTGCGACTGCGCGTCGAACATGTCGAGTACCAGCGTTCCGTAGGTGTAGCTGCGCATGCTGGTCGTGGAGTAGTAACCACCGCCCCAGCCCCAGCCCGGGCCCCAGCAACAACCGCCCCATCCGCCGTATCCCCAGCCACCCCACATCGGATCGTTGTAGGTGTCGATCCGATAACGGGTTTCGGTGACGATGCTGCCGACCAGGTTGACCTGCGGATTGGTCGACTGGGTCCAGCCACGCTCGCGCAGCTTGGCATCCACGGCGTCGACCAGGCGCTGCTCCGCCAGCGGCGAGAAGCCCGTAGGCTTCTGCGTCCAGCGATAGGTGCGGTACTGATCGAAACTTACGCCGGGATCGAAGTCGGTGAAAACGGCGGGCGTGGTGGCACAGCCGGTCAGTACCGTGGCTGCAATAAGGACCAATAGTGAGTGCTTCATGGCCGGCTCCCGCAATGGCAGCACCGTAAGCATACGCCCGCATACGCCTGGGTTCACGGGGTGAGAGGAAAACGTCGAGGACCTTACTGAAATATTCAGTCTGGACAGGCCGGTAAGTCCGCCTGTTGTAAATCCGCCTGTTCCGGACGGGTGAACCACAAAGACGTTCAACGGCATCCACCGCTGATTGGGGACTGGCGAATCAGACCACCCGCCACTGCCCCGGCGGCAGGTCATCGAGGCGATGGCCACCCACCGCCACGCGCACCAGCCGCAGCGTAGGCAAGCCGACGGCCGCCGTCATGCGCCGCACCTGGCGGTTGCGACCTTCGCTGATGATCACTTCCAGCCAGGCGTCCGGCACGGTTTTGCGAAAGCGCACCGGCGGATCGCGCGGCCACAAAGCGGGTGTGTCGATGCGATGGACCTTGGCCGGTCGCGTCGGTCCGTCGTTGAGCGTGACCCCGCGACGCAGTGTTGCGACTTGTCCGTCATCAGGATCGCCTTCGACCTGCACCCAGTAGGTCTTGGGCTGCTTGTGGCGCGGGTCGGTCAGACGATGCGCCATCGCGCCATCGTCGGTCAGCAGCAACAGGCCTTCGCTGTCGTAGTCGAGCCGGCCGGCCGCATACACATCCGGGGGCAGCCCGAACCCGGCCAGCGTGCGCCGTGGCGGCGTACTGCGGTCGGTAAATTGGCAGAGCACGCCGTAGGGCTTGTTGAAAGCAACGAGCATCGGTAATTGCGTCGGACTGTGCCGGGAGGACCGGCGCAGCGCGGCGCCGGTCCCATCGCCAAGTCAGGCCAACCGATCAGGCAGCCGGCTTGCGGAACCGCAGCGTCATGCGGTCGCTCTCGCCGATTGCCTTGTACTTGGCATCGTCGGCCGCGTCGTGTTGGTTCACCGGCGGCAGCGTCCACACGCCGTTGGGATGATCGGCCGTGTCCTTCGGGTTGGCGTTGACCTCGCTCTTGGCCTCCAGCAGGAAGCCGGCGCCCTTGGCGAGGCGGATCACCAGCTCCTCGGTCAGATAGCCCGACTCCTTCATCTTCTCGAGGTCGGTGCCAGGCTTGGCGCGGTGATCGACCACGCCGAGCGTGCCGCCGGGCGTGAGCACGTCGTAGAACGCCCTGAAGTAGGCCTCGGCAGTGCCCTCGTCGACCCAGTTGTGGGCATTGCGGAAGGTCACCACCGCACTGGCCGAGCCGGGCTTGCCGAAAGCCGGCACCTTCGGATTGAACACGCGCACTTCCGGCGTGCCGTATACGGCGGCATTGCCGGCGAACTTCGCGCGAAGCGTCTTGTTGAGGTCGTAGCGGTACTTGGGCTGGCCGGCGATCGCGTCGTCCCAGACCGCGGCGATGTAGTGGCCGTGGTCCTTCACGTAAGGCGCCAGGATCTCGGAATACCAGCCGCCGCCGGGCGTGATCTCGATGACCGTATCGGTCGGCGCGATGCCGAAGAACGACAGCGTCTCGCGCGGATGCCGGTACTGGTCGCGCGCGACGTTCTTCGGGTCGCGCCATGCACCCTGTATCGAAGCCTCGAGGCCGGAGGCCGGCCTGGCCACGGCGGCCGAGGAAGGCTGGGCGGCTGCCGCGGTGCTGGCTTCTTCGTTTGACGGAGCGCTGACACAGGCAGCCAGCATGACGGGAACCAGGGCGACGAGCAGCAGACGTTTCATTCGACGGTCTCCAGGCGATGGCGGCAGGCAGCGGGCCCGCAGTCGGGGGCGCCAGCCTAACCGCAACTGACGGCATCCACCACGGACGGCGGTCACGGTCGCTTGCGCGCGCTGGACTTGCGAGCGCTTGTTCTGCTAGTGCCGGCCTGGCGAGTGCTGGCCTTGCCCTTGGCCGGCGTCGTTCGCCGCGGCGGTTTGCCGATTGGGGCCTGGGCCGCCTCGGCCTGGTAGGCGTGCGCCTCTTCCAGCAGCCACTCGCGAAACACCGCCAGGCCGCGGTGGTGCTGCGAACGCGGCGGATACACCAGGTAATGCGCGTACTCGGCCTTGAGCTTTTCGTCGAACAGCGCCACCAAGTGGCCGGCATCGATCAACGGGCGCGCCAGCGTCATGCGACCGAGCACGACGCCCATGCTTTCGGCGGCGGCGCGATGGAGGTTCTCGGAATCATCGAAGATCGCGACGAAACGCTCCGGCGTGGTTCCGCCAAATCGTGCGAACCACTCGCTCCAGCGACCGCCGGGCGCGCCGAGCAACGGGAACTCGCCGAGGTTGGCCAACGTGGGTTTGCCGAGCCGTTCGATCAGCGCGGGACTCGCGGTGGGAATGACCCAATCGTCGAACAGGTGCACGGCCTGCAACCCCGGCCAGTGCCCTGGCCCGAAGCGGATGCCAGCATCGAGGGCGGCCTCGCGCTGGAAATCGATCACGCCGACATTGGATTGCAGGCTGATCTCCAGTTGCGGATGCGCAGCCAGCAGTCGCGGCAGCCGCGGCACCAGCCAGCTGGAAGCGAAAGAAGGCATCAGCGTGATCGCCAATGCATCGTCGCGGCGTCGCTGGCGCGGCGTCAGCGCCAGCTCGATCGCATCCAGGTGAGGCTTGATGCTGTCGTACAGCACACGGCCCTCTTCGGTCAGCTTGACGCCCCGCGCACCGCGTTCGAACAGGCACTGGCCAAGTCGCTCTTCGATGGCGCGGATCTGATGGCTCAACGCACTGACGGTGAGGTGCATCGCTTCGGCCGCGCGCGTGAGGTTGCCCAGCCGCGCGGCGGTGGCGAAACCAAGCAGGGCATGCAGCGGCGGACGGCTCATCGCGGGTCCTTGGATTGACGACAAGACTTGAATCAGATTGAACGCTGGCTTGCAAAAGTGTCGCTTTTTCAGCGTTGCCTCCGGGTCTATCTTGCATCCCACGCAAGGAAGTTGTCCACGACACGTAGTCATTCACCGCACTGGAGCAAGCCATGAATATCTTCACGAACCTCCTTTTCCTGCAGGGTTATCTGGCCGATCCGCACCTGTTCGACGAGGACGATGACCGCTACTCCCGCGGCTACGGCAATCGCGCCGCATCGGACGAGTTCTTCACTCATCTGGGCCATGCCAAGGGCGAGGTGCAGGACGCCGGTTCCGCGTCGAATCGCAATGCCGAATGCACGGCGGACGGTTGCGCCTGATGTTCACGCGCTGCGCCTGATCGCAGGCGCGGCGCGAAGATTGGGTGACGGAGAACGCGGCCCCGCATCGAGTAAGCCCGCGTTGGGAAACCCGCATTGGGAAAGCCCGCATGGGAAAGCAAACCACACCGCAACAGCGCATGCCGGTTCAGCGCGCTGCCATGCCGCGGTCACAAGCCGCCACTAACGTGCACAACCTAAGGACGCAGTGACCGCCAGGACGGCGACTCCATCCCCCCACAGGAGTCAGTCATGCAGTTGTTCAAGAGCCAGTTCCTGCAAGAACCGGACCGCCAGGCGCACGACTTCGCGTTCGGTCAGCCGTCGTTCGTGTCGCGCTATGGCCGTCGCGTCGTGTCCAGGCGCTCGTTTGCCCTCTCCACGGCGATGCTGCACGGCGACGACGAGATCGCCGGCGAAGACCCGGACGCGTACCTGGCCATCGCACCGTACCCTTTGCCTTACGCCGCCTGACGCCTTGCCTCGACGCCTCCTATCGAATGGCGTCGTAACTATGGCGTCGCAGCCGCGAATGACGAAGGTCCGCGGATGGCGGGTCTTCGTCGCTTCGCGCCATGACATCCGCCACATGGCAGCCTGCGGCGCCATGGCATGATCGAGCCATGCAAGTCGTTCCGGAAAAATTCGAGCATCCTCAGGACGTGGCGCAGTTCCGGCGGCCCGCCCACCGCGACGGTATCGAGCTGTACCGTGCGCATATCGTCCGCCACGCCTTCGACCCGCACACCCACGAAGCCTATGGCCTGGGCGCGATCGAATCCGGCGTGGAGCGGTTCCGCTATCGCGGCAGCGAGCATCTGGCGCCGCCGGATTCGCTGGTGATGATGAACCCCGATGTGTTGCACACCGGACGTGCCGAAACCGAGGGCGGCTGGCGCTATCGCATGGCCTACATCGACGCCGACGTCGTCGAGGCCGTTACCGGGGAGCGCGGTTGGCAGTTCAGTGACGCCGTGCATCACGACGTTGCCCGCGCACGGCGCGTCAGCACGCTGCTCGACCGCTTATGGCTGGCGAACGAACCGCTCGCGTTCGACAGCCTTTTGTTGACGCTGCTGCAGGAGTTCCGCAGTCAGGCGCGCGTGGCCATGCCGGCCGCGGGCGAAGGCGCCACGCGATTCGATCGCGTGATCGACTATCTGCGTGCGAACCTGGCCGAGCGCCTGACGTTGCAGCAGCTGGCGCAGGTCGCCGGGCTCAGTCCATTCCACTTCCTGCGCAGTTTCCAGGCGCAGCATCACGTCACGCCGCAGCAGATGCTGATGGCGCTGCGCTTGTTCGAAGCCAAGCGTCGGCTGGCCGCCGACGAGACGCCGGCGCAGGTCGCCGCCGCGACCGGAATGAGCGACCAGGCGCACCTCACCCGCGCCTTCGCGCGTCGCTACGGCGTGACGCCGGCGCGCTACCGGCGACAACTGCGCGGCTGAAGGCGGGAAAGCAATCTGGTTCAAGACGCGGCTCGCGTGACCGCCCAAACTGTGCGGCATGTGGATCGGAACCCTTTACGCGCTCGCCGCCGGCCTGATGTGGGGCCTGGTATTCGTCGGGCCGCTGCTGCTGCCGGAGTATCCGGCGGCCCTGCAGTCGGTCGGCCGTTATCTCGCTTTCGGGCTGATCGCACTGCCGCTGGCATGGATGGACCGCGCCGCGCTGCGCCGGCTCACGCGCGCGGACTGGATCGAGGCACTCAAGCTCGCCGCCATCGGCAACCTGCTTTACTACCTGTGCCTGGCCGGCGCGATCCAACGCGCGGGCGGCCCGCTGCCGACGATGATCATCGGCACGCTGCCGGTGGTGATCGCGGTGACCGCAAACCTGCGCAACCACCGTCGTGATGGGCGCTTGCCCTGGCTGCGGCTGTTGCCGTCGTTGCTATTGATCGCCGCCGGCATCGGCTGCGTCAATCAGGTCGAACTGCAGGCGCTGCGTGCCGATCCCGGGTCCGATCCGATCCGTTACCTGCAAGGCGCCGCGCTGGCGGTGGTCGCCGTCGCCTGCTGGACCTGGTATCCGCTGCGCAACGCCGACTGGTTGCGCGCCCATCCCGACCGCAGCCCGCGCACGTGGGCGACCGCACAGGGCGTGGCGACGCTGCCGCTGACGTTACTCGGCTACGCCGTGCTGTGGGTCGGCATGCTGGCGAGTGGGTCCGATTTCGCGATGCCGTTCGGGCCCCGGCCCGGGTTCTTCATCGCGCTGATGGCGACCATCGGCCTGTTCGCGTCCTGGCTGGGCACCCTGTGCTGGAACGAATCCAGCCAGCGGCTACCGACCGCGGTGGTCGGCCAGCTGATCGTGTTCGAAACGCTGGCCGCGCTCACTTATGCCTTCGTGTTGCGCGGACGCATGCCCGCGCAGCTGACGTTGCTGGGCATCGCGCTGCTCATCGCCGGCGTCCTGTGGGCGCTGCGCATCCGCCCGGAGCCGGTCGCGGTGGAGGCCCACAGCACATGAACGTGGAGGCGGTTCCGCCTTCACGGTGAAGCCGCTACGATCCCGCATACGCCGGCGGTTGTCCGGTGAGTCCGGTCAGCGCATGGGGAAGCGCATGTCGCAGAGAGTCCTGATCATCCTGTTGTCGCTGGCCCTGGGTGCGGTCAGCGGCGCCTTCGGCTACTCGCTGAT
>DATDBD010000217.1:0-5810 GCA_036525015.1 Lysobacter sp. | reverse complement strand
GGCGCGGTAAAAATTGCGCTAAGCGTCAGCGTGATCCGCGGTTCAGGCGCGGCGGCGCTGCGTATCGCCAGCACCGGCGCGCGGCCGCTGGGCTGAAGGCCGATGTCGCGACGGGCGAGATCGGGGAACAAGGATGCGACGTGGCCGTCCTCGCCCATGCCGAGCACCACCACATCGAGCGGCAAAGCCTCGTTCGCAACCTGGGTCAGCACCGGGAGCAATGCGGACTCGGGAGTCGGTGCGGGACGCCGCAAGGGCACCAGTCGTGCCTGCGCCGCAGCACCCCGAAACAGGGTCTCGCGCAGCAGGCGTTCATTCGAACGCGGGTGGTCCGGAGCAACCCAGCGGTCGTCGACCGGCACTACGGTGACATGCGCCCAGTCGAGCGTCTGCTTCGACAGTTCGATCAGGAATGCGCGCGGCGTGCTGCCGCCGGAAACGGCAAGCCGGGCCTTGCCGCGACGCGCGATCGCGCCACGCAAATCGGCGGCGACCGCCTTGGCCAGCGCCGATGCGAGCGCGGCGGATTCATCGAACAGATGCTCCCGCAACGGCAACGGGTCCGGCTTCAGCACGGTCAGTCGCTGCACGCTCTCAGCCAGCATCTTCATGCCACGTCCTTCCATCGCGTTCGATCAGGGCCACGGCGGCGCTCGGACCCCAGCTGCCGGCGGTATAGGGTTTTGGCGCATCGCTGCTGGCTTCCCAGGCGGCGCGGATCGGGTCGATCCAGTTCCACGCGGCTTCCACTTCATCGCGGCGCATGAACAGCATCGGGTTGCCGCGCACGACGTCCATCAGCAGGCGCTCGTAGGCCTCCGGCTGGCGGCCGCCGAAGGTCTCGGCAAAGCTCAGGTCCATCGGCACGCGGCGCAGGCGCAGTCCGCCCGGGCCGGGCACCTTGTTCATCAACCACAGCTTCACGCCCTCGTCGGGCTGCAGGCGGATGACGAGCTGGTTCGGCGCGATCGGCTCGACGAGCTCGTCGAAGATCAAATGCGGCACCTGGCGGAAGGTCACCACGATCTCCGACATGCGCTCGGCCAGGCGCTTGCCGGTACGCAGGTAGAACGGCACGCCGGCCCAGCGCCAGTTGCGCACTTCGGTCTTGAGCGCGACGAAGGTTTCGGTTCGCGAATCGTCGCGGCCGAGTTCGTCCAGATAGCCCGGCACCGGACGACCTTCGACCGCACCGGCGCGGTACTGGCCGCGCACGGTCAGTTGCGACGTCGCGCCTTCGATCGGGCGCAGCGCGCGCAGCACCTTGAGCTTCTCGTCGCGGATCGCATCGGCGGACAACGACGACGGCGGCTCCATCGCCACCAGGCACAGCAGTTGCAGCAGGTGGTTCTGGACCATGTCGCGCAGTGCGCCGGACTTGTCGTAGTAGCTGGCGCGGCGCTCCAGGCCGACGGTTTCGGCGGCGGTGATCTGCACATGGTCGATGTGCTCGGCCTTCCACAGCGGCTCGAACAGCGCATTGCCGAAGCGCAGCGCGATCAGGTTCTGCACCGTCTCCTTGCCGAGGTAATGATCGATCCGGTAGATCTGCGATTCGGCGAAGACCTGGCCGAGCGCATCGTTGATCGCCACCGCGCTGGCGAGGTCGTGGCCCAGCGGCTTTTCGACCACCACGCGCGTGTTGGGCCCGGCCAGTCCGTGCGCAGCCAGCCGCGCGCCGACGTTACCGAACAGGTCGGGACCCACGGCCAGATAGAAGACGCGCACGCGGCTCTCGTCGGCGAGTTCGGCGGCCAGCCCGGCCCAGCCGGTATCGGCGCTCAGGTCGATGCGTCTATAGAAGACCATCTCGAGGAACGGCTCCAGCGCGCCCGGGGAGCGCGGGTCGTCGGCCAGGGTCTTCTGCAGCGCCTCGCGGACCCGATTGCGGTAGACCTCATCGCTCTGCTCGTCGCGGGCCAGGCCGAAGATGCGGGTGCCGGCGACGATCTGGCCGTCGACATAACGATGGAACAGGGCCGGCAGCAGCTTGCGCAGCGACAGGTCGCCGGTGCCGCCAAAGATGATCAGGTCGAAAGGCGCCAACGGCGTGATGGAGGCGGTCACGGAGCTCTCCGCGCGTGAGTAAAGGGAGGTAAGACCAGAACCATACCAGTGACGATACCAGTGCTGGTCATAGCCCGCAAACCCCCCGCCCATTAGGGTCGATGAATACGTATTCTGGTATTACTTGTCCTCATTGGTATGGCACTGGTATCTTTCCGTTATGGAGACCTACCTGGTCAACGAGTTCCACCGGCAGACGGCGGCGCGGCGCGCGCCTGCCTACCAGCACCTGCGCCGGACCCTGCAGCACGCCATCGAGAATGGCGAGCTGACCCCCGGCCAGGCCCTGCCTGGCGAGCGCGAGCTGGCCAAGCTGCTGGACCTGTCGCGGGTCACGGTGCGCAACGCCATCTCCGGCCTGGTCGGCGACGGGCTGCTGGTGCAGCGCCAGGGTGCCGGCACCTTCGTCGCCGAGCGCATCGTCAAATCGTTTTCCAAGCTGACCAGCTTTACAGACGACCTGCGGGCACGCGGCCTGGACCCGCGCTCGACCTTCCTCGAGCGCGGCGTCGGCGAGGTCACTCCCGACGAGGCGATGGCGCTGAACCTGTCGCCCGGCGCGCAGGTGGTGCGTTACTACCGACTGCGCATCGCCGGCGACATGGCGCTGGCGCTGGAGCGCACGGTGGTGCCGCAGTCGGTGCTGGCCGATCCCAGCCTGGTCGAGAACTCGCTCTACGAAACCTTCTCCAAGCTCGGCCTGCGCCCCGCGCGTGCGCTGCAGCGACTGCGCGCGATCGCCTTCGACGCCGAACAGGCGCGGCTGATGAATCTCCCCGAGGGCAGCCCGGGCCTGTTCATCGAACGGCGCACCTTCCTCGAGGACGGACGCGTCGTGGAGTACACGCGCTCGTTCTACCGCGGCGACGCTTACGACTTCGTCGCCGAACTGCAGACCGAATGAAGCACTGACCGGACTCTCCACCCCTATCCCGGCGCAAGCCGGGATCTTTTTCCGGTTCGCCACATCGCATTCCAGGATGACCCGATGATTGCCGCCAACACCACCCAGATGCATGCCGAGGCGCAGGAAACGGCCGACGCCGTTGCCCGCCAGTACGCGGCCAATGCCGACGTGATCGATGCGCTGGTCGCGCGCCTGAAGCGCAACCCGCCGCGTTTCATCGTGACCTGCGCACGCGGCAGCTCCGACCATGCGGCGACCTACGGCAAGTACCTGTTCGAGACCACGCTCGGCCTGGTCACCGCATCGGCATCTCCGTCGGTGGGATCCGTGTATGCCGCCGTGCGGCCTCATCTGGACGGCGCGCTGTTCGTGGCGATCTCGCAATCGGGCAAGAGTCCCGACCTGGTGCGCAACGCCGAGATTGCCAAAGCCGCCGGCGCGCTGGTCGTCGCGCTGGTCAACGTCGTCGATTCTCCCTTGGCGCAGATCGCCGACACCGTGATCCCGCTGCATGCCGGCCCGGAGAAGAGCGTCGCCGCGACCAAGAGCTATCTGTGCTCGCTGGCGGCGCTGTTACAGCTGACGGCGCGCTGGAGCGGCGATGTCGCCCTGCTGGCAGCGACGCAGACCCTGCCCGATGCGCTGCGCGAGGCCTGGCAGCAGGACTGGTTGGCGCTGGTCGACGGGCTGAAGGACGCGCGCAACCTGTTCGTAATCGGCCGCGGCCTGGGCCTCGGCGCGGCACAGGAAGCCGCGTTGAAGTTCAAGGAAACCTGCGGCCTGCACGCCGAGGCGTTTTCCTCGGCCGAGGTGAAGCACGGGCCGATGGCGATCGTCGGCCCCGGCTTTCCGGTGCTCGCCTTCGCCCAGGACGACGACACCGGCGCCGGCACGGCGGCGGTCGCGGAGGAGTTCCGCCAGCGCGGCGCGCCGGTCTGGCTGGCGCGTCCCGGCGCGACGGGCGCCAACGTGCTGCCGCTGCCGGCGTCGCAGCATCCGGCGTGCACGCCTCTGCTTACCGTGCAGGCGTTCTATGGCGCGGTCAACGCACTGGCGGTGGCGCGCGGCCACAATCCCGACGTGCCGCCGCATCTCAACAAGGTTACCGAGACGGTGTGACGCCATGACCCGCACCCTCGTCTTCCACAACGGCCCCGTGCTCACCGAGCGCGGCTTCGAAACCGACCTCAGCGTGGTGGTCGAAGACGGCTACATCGTCGCCATAGTGCCGGGCGAGCCGCCCAAGGGCGTGGACACAGTCGACCTGCAGGGCCGTTACCTGGTGCCCGGTTTCATCGACACCCAGGTCAACGGCGGCGGCGACGTGTTGTTCAACGACGAACCCACCGTCGACGGCCTGCGCCGCATCGCCCAGGCGCATCGCAAGTTCGGCACGACCGGCCTGATGCCCACGCTGATCAGCGACGACGTGGCGGTGATGTGCCGCGCCATCGCCGCCACGCGCGAAGCGATCGCTCAGGACGTGCCGGGCATCCTGGGCATCCATCTGGAAGGCCCCTACCTCAACGCCGCGCGCAAGGGCGTGCACGACCCGTCCAAGTTCCACACGCCGGGCGCGGACGAACTCGATGTGGTCACCGGACTCGGCAAGGACGGCGTCACCTTGTTGACGCTGGCGCCGGAGCGCTTCGATGCCGACACGCTGCGTGCGCTGACGGGGCGCGGCGTGATCCTCGCCGCCGGCCACACCGCCGCCAACTACGGGCAGTTGCGTGATGGCTTCGCCGCCGGCATCCGCGGCGTCACCCACTTGTTCAATGCGATGACGCCGATGGCCAGTCGCGAGCCCGGCGCGGTCGGCGCGGCGCTGGAAAATCCCGATGCCTGGTGCGGGCTGATCGTCGACGGCTACCACGTCCATGACGCGACCCTGCGCGTGGCGATCGCGGCGCGACCGCGCGGGAAGATGATGCTGGTGACCGACGCGATGCCACCGGTAGGTGGCGAGCGCGAGGGTTTCGAGCTTTACGGCGTGCCGATGATCTGCCGCGACGGGCAATGCACGACCGCCGACGGCACGCTCGCCGGTTCCGCACTGGACATGGCCTCGGCCGTGCGCAATACCGTGCAGCGCCTCGGCCTTGCGCTGGAGGAAGCGTGCCGCATGGCGTCGACCTATCCCGCCGATTTCCTCGGATTGGGCGGCGAACTGGGGCGTATCGCGCCGGGATATCGCGCCGACCTGGTGGTGCTGGATGACGCGGTGCAGGTGCAAGGGAGTTGGATCGGCGGAGAGGCATAACGGGCGTGCCTTACTCCCGCGTGCGGGAGAGGGGATAGAAGCAGCGCATTCATTTAGCCCCTCCCAACTCCGACCCTTGAACAAAGCCCCTCCCCCGCCTGCGGGAGAGGGATCGGGTTGAGGACAACCCGCGAGGGTCGCAGCACGCCCGTCCCCACTGAACCGAGAGTCAGGTGGCCCCCCGGCCGGAAGGGGAGGGGCTGCTACAATTCCGAGTCTTTGCTCGGGACTTTTCCGCGGCCTGCCGGCCGTGGAGCACAGTGCCGGGCGCCCGCAGCCACCCCACGCGGTCCCCGCCGCGCCGGAGCCACGCATGACCAGCACTGCCGAACTCAGCTCGCCGTCCTCGGCGAACACCGCGCTCACCAACAGCGTGCTCGATGCCGACTACACGCTCGAGCATAAATACAGCCGCGAGAAGGGCCGGATCTATCTCAGCGGCGTGCAGGCGCTGGTGCGACTGCCGCTGATGCAGCGCCTGCGCGACGAAGCCGCCGGCCTCGATACCGCCGGTTTCATCTCCGGCTACCGCGGTTCCCCGCTGGGCGGCTTCGACCTGGAGCTGTGGCGCGC
>DATDBD010000216.1:0-14212 GCA_036525015.1 Lysobacter sp. | reverse complement strand
TGGCTGGGCGGCAGCGCCAGCGTGGAGGCCGGTTTCTTCGACATCGTCGTCGCGCCGCCCGGCCCTTACCCCAAGCTGTTCGGTCTGCCACGGCAGCCGGTCAGCGATGCGGACTACGCGATTGGCTTCCACGCCAGCACGCTGGTGCTCGACGGCGGCACATTGCAGATCGGCATCGGCGCGCTGGCCGATGCGCTGTGCCACGCGCTGGTGCTGCGCCACACCGACAACGTCGCCTATCGCAAGGTGCTGCATGTCCTCGGCGCGGCGAAGGTCGACGATCCGGCGTTGGGTCCGTTCGTCGAAGGACTGTACGGCTGCAGCGAGATGATCAACGAAGGATTCCGCCGCCTGGTCGAGGTGGGTGTGATCAGGCGCAAGGTCGTGGACGACGAGGCGCTGATGCGACGCATCGATGGCGGCCACGCCAGCAACGACGACCTGGCGAGGATCGAGCGCGAAGGCGAGTTCCTGCACGGTGCCTTCTATCTCGGCTCGCCCGAGTTTTACCAGTGGCTGCGAAACCTGCCCGAGGATCAGTGCCGCGGCATCGGCATGAAGCGGGTCAGCGAGGTCAACGAACTCTACGGCAGCAACGAGTCGCTCGAACGCCTGCAGCGGCGACGCGCACGCTTCTTCAATACCTGCATGATGGCCTCCGCGCTCGGCGCGGCGGTGTCGGACGCGCTGGAGAACGGTCACGTGGTATCGGGCGTCGGCGGCCAGTACAACTTCGTGGCGATGGCGCACGCGCTGCCGGATGCGCGCTCGGTGCTGATGCTGCGCGCCAGTCGCGAAGCCGGGGGCCGCAACACCTCCAACCTGGTGTGGAGCTATGGCTACACGACCATCCCCCGCCATCTGCGCGACGTCTACATCAGCGAGTACGGCATCGCCGACGTGCGCGGGCGAAACGACGAGGATTGCATCATCGCCATGGCTGGCATCGCCGACGCCCGTTTCCAGACCACATTGATCGAAACGGCGAAAGCCAATGGCAAGCTGCGCGGCGATTTCGCGTTGCCCGCACACTGCGCCGACAACCTGCCCGGGCACCTGGCCTGCGCGATGTCGCCGTTCCGCGCCGACGGCACGTTGCCTGACTACCCGCTCGGTAGCGACTTCACCGTCGTCGAGCAGCGCCTGGTCAAGGCCCTGTCCTGGCTCAAAGGCAACACCGCGAGCAGCACGGCCAAGCTGAAGACCGTGATGCGGGCGATCGGCGCGGGTACATCGACCGACGACGAGGCGATGGCACGGATGGGGCTGGAGCGCACCTCCGGCATCGGGCCATGGCTGGAGGCACGGCTGCTGTCGCTGGCATTGTCGCGGACGGCAAGTTAGCGCGTCTCACGACCGGGCTCGGTTGACGCGAGGCGGTTGGACAAAAAAAACGCCCCACGTGGGGGCGTCCTTTTCAGCCATCGCGCGCGGCAGCGCGTCACGTTCAGCCCAGCGACTTCGCCGCCTCGATCACCTTCTCCACGGTGAAGCCGAAGTGCGGGAACAGCTTCTCGGCCGGTGCCGAGGCACCGAAGTCGTCGATGCCTATCACCGCGCCATCCAACCCGACGTACTTGAACCAGAAGGAGGTGACGCCAGCCTCGATGGCCACGCGCTTGCGGCAGGCCTTGGGCAGCACCGACTCGCGGTAGTCGGCGTCCTGCCGGTCGAACACGTCGGTCGACGGCATCGAAACCACGCGCACCTTGTCGCCCAGCTGTGCGGCGGCCTTCACGGCCAGGTCGACCTCCGAGCCGGTCGCGATCAGGATGATCTCCGGCGCGCCGCTGGAATCCTTCAGCACGTAACCACCGCGCGCGATGTCGGCCACCTGCTGATCGCTGCGCGGCTGATGGGCCAGGTTCTGGCGCGAGAAGATCAGGCAGCTCGGACCGTCGTTGCGCACGATCGCTTCCTTCCAGCACACGGCCGACTCCACCGCGTCGCACGGACGCCACAGGTCGTTGTGCGGGATGTAGCGCAGCGCGGCCAGGTGCTCGATCGGCTGGTGGGTCGGACCGTCCTCGCCCAGGCCGATCGAGTCGTGGGTGTAAACGTGGATCGCGTGCGCGCCCATCAGCGCGCTCATGCGCACGGCGTTGCGTGCGTAGTCGCTGAACACCAGGAAGGTGGCGTCGTACGGGATGAAGCACTCATGCAGGCCCAGACCGTTGCTGATCGCGGTCATCGCGAACTCGCGCACGCCGTAGTGGATGTAGTTGGCGTTGGGATCGTCGGTGGCGACCGACTTGCTGCCCTTCCACAGGGTCAGATTGGAATGCGCCAGGTCGGCCGAACCGCCGATCAACTCCGGCAGCAGCGGCGCGAAGGTCTCGATGGCCATCTGCGAGGCCTTGCGCGAGGCCACGTTCGGGCCTTCGGCCTGCAGCTTGGCGATGTAGGCATCGGCGGCGGCGACGAAGCCTTCCGGCAGCTTGCCCTTCCAGCGGCGAATCAGTTCGGCGGCCAGTTCGGGATGCTGCCGCGTGTAGGAGGCGAACAACTGGTTCCACTGCTGCTCGCGCTGGCCGCCGTTGCTGCGCACGCGCCAGCCGTCGTAGATGGCTTCCGGAATCTCGAAGGCGGCGTACGGCCAGTTCAGCGCTTCGCGCGTGGCGATCACTTCTTCCTTGCCCAGCGGCGCGCCATGGCTGGATTCCTTGCCGGCCTTGCCCGGGGAACCAAAACCGATCGTGGTGCGGCAGCAGATCAGCGTCGGCTTGTCGGCGGACTTCAGCGAGGTTTCGATTGCGGTCTTGATCTCGTCGCTGTCATGGCCGTCGACGCCGCGCACGACGTTCCAGCCATAGGCCTCGAAGCGCTTGGGCGTGTCGTCGGTGAACCAGCCGTCGGTGTTGCCGTCGATGGAGATCTTGTTGTCGTCCCAGAACGCGACCAGCTTGTGCAGGCCCCACGTGCCGGCCAGCGATGCGGCTTCGTGCGAGATGCCTTCCATCAGGCAGCCGTCGCCCAGGAACACCCAGGTGCGGTTGTCGATGACGTCGAAGTCCGGCTTGTTGAAGCGCTGCGCCAGCAGCTTCTCCGCCAGCGCCATGCCCACGGCATTGGCGAAGCCCTGGCCGAGCGGGCCGGTGGTGGTTTCCACGCCCGGCGTCATGAAGTTCTCGGGATGACCCGGCGTCTTGGAGTCGAGCTGGCGGAAGTTCTTCAGCTCGTCGAGCGGCAGGTCGTAGCCGGCCAGGTGCAGCAGCGCGTACTGCAACATCGAACCGTGGCCGTTGGACAGCACGAAGCGGTCGCGGTTGAGCCAGTTCGGGTTGCTGGGGTTATGGCTCAGGTAATCGTTCCAGAGCACCTCGGCGATGTCGGCCATGCCCATCGGCATGCCGGGATGACCCGAGTTCGCGGCCTGCACCGCGTCGACGGCGAGGAATCGGATGGCGTTGGCAAGGTCGCGGCGGCTGGGCGTCGTCATGGCGTGGGGTGCGGGTCTTCGGGAGCGGGGCGGAGGCCGCAAGGCGCCGGAGGGCAGCCCAGGCGGGAGGGCCGGCTATTGTCCCATCCGGGGGCCGCGCTGTCGCCCCGTGGGCGCGCCTGAGTCTGCCGATTTCCGGGCCCGCCGAGGGCCTTGGGTCGCGGGAATTCCCGTGTTGGCGGGCCGAGGCTCGTCCTACTCGTGTTCTTCGCCACGCGATACCACGGTTGCCAGCATCAGATCACCGGTCACGTTCAGCGTTGTCCGGCACATGTCGAGGAAGCGGTCGACGCCGAGGATCAGGCCGATCCCCTCCGGCGGCACCCCGACCATGCCGCAGATCAGCGCCACCACCGGCAACGAGCCGGCCGGCACGCCGGCGGTGCCGATGCCGCCGAGGATGCAGACGAACATGACCGTCACCTGTTTCGCCAGGGTCAGCTCGACGCCGAAGAACTGCGCCAGGAACAGCACGGTCACTCCCTCGAACAGGGCGGTGCCGTTCTGGTTGGCGGTGGCACCGACCGTAAGCACGAAGCGCGATACGCGGCGCGGGAGTCCGAGCTGCTCGTCGGCCACGCGCAGCGCGGTCGGCAGCGTGGCGTTGCTGGAGGCCGTGGAGAAGGCCATCAGCATCGCCTCCTGCACGCCTTTGAAGAACTTCGCCGGCGAATAGCCACCGACGAACTTCAGCACCAGCGAGTAGACCACGAACATGTGCAGCGCCAACGCCAGTACCACGACGCCGACGTACGCGCCCAGGCGCGCCAGCAGCTCCCAGCCGAACAGCGCGGCCAGGTTGAACATGAAGCAGAACACCGCGTAGGGCGCCAGCCGGATGACCAGTCCGATCAGCGTCATCGATATTTCGAACAGCCCTTCGATGCCGCGTTGCAGTACCTCGGTGGCCGCAGTGCGGGTCAGCACCAGGCCGATGCCGAGCATCAGCGCGAAGAACATCACCGCCAGGATCGCGTTTTCGGCCGCGGCCCGGATGATGTTGTCCGGCACGATCCCCAGCAGCATGTCCAGGCCTTTGGGCTGTTCGCGCGTGCTGCTGACGATGGCGCTGGCGCGTGCGGAGCCCTCCGCCAGCAACTGCTGCGCCGACGCCGGGTCGATGCCGGCGCCGGGTTTGAGCCAGTTCACCAGCACCAGCCCGATCAGCACCGCGATGCCGGACACGACCACGGTGTAACCCAGCGTTTTCCAGCCGATGCGGCCGAGCGCGCGCACGTCGCCCATCTCGGCCACGCCGATCACCAGCGCCGAAAACAGCAGCGGGATCACCAGCATGAAGATCAGGCGCAGGAACAGCGTGCCAGCGGGCTGGGTGACGTACGTGGTGAACCACTGCACGGCGGGGTTGCCGGCGCCGATGACGTAGTGCACGGCCAAGCCCAGCAGCAGGCCGACCGTGAAGCCGATCGCCATCTTCCAATGCAGCGGCAATCCGGACTTGCCGGGGCGGTCGCCTTTCCCGTCGGCGGTCATGTCGGCGCTCCACGCGGGCTGCGGGAACACACGATGATGCCGAAGCCGGCGTGGAGGACACCTTCATCTGCGCATGGGCACATCCGCTTTGGCGATGTGCAGGCGCAGGACCGGCCTCACGGCCCGTAGGCCGGGCGAAGTCAGGGCATCAGGGAATCAGGGAATCAGGTGGGGAGGCCGTCGCGACGCTTCGGCCTCATTGCGGCCTTCCCCGCTGGCGGGGAAGGCCATTTGGGTCCTCTCAGGAAGCCGCTTCCGGCACACCCTCGACCGGCAGCTCCTCGATCTCGGCCTCGCTGATGTCGCGGGTGCGGTTGGCGACCACCACGGCCGTGGCCAAGTCTCCGGTGACGTTGAGCGAGGTGCGGCACATGTCGAGGAAACGGTCGACGCCGAGGATGATGCCCACGCCCTCGGCGGGGATGCCGAGCACGGCACAGATCATCGCGATCACCGGCAGCGAACCGGCCGGCACGCCGGCGGTACCGATGCCGCCAAGCAGGCACAGGCCCAGCACCATCACCTGGTGCGCCAGGGTCAGCTCAACGCCGAATGCCTGCGCCAGGAACAGCACCGTGATGCCCTCGAACAGCGCCGTGCCGTGGTGGTTGGCCGATGCGCCGATCGTCAGCACGAAGCGCGAGACCTTGCGCGGCAGCTTCAGGTTCTGCTCGGCCACGCGCAGCGTGACCGGCAGGGTGCCGGTGGACGAGGCGGTGGCGAAGGCGGTCAGCAGCGCTTCCTGGCTGCCGCGGAAGAACGCGCGCGGGCTCATGCCGCCCATGAACTTCACCCACAGCGGCAGCACGATGAACATGTGCACGGCGATCGCCGCGACGACGGTGAACGCGAACTTGCCCAGCACCAGCAGCAGCTCCCAGCCGAACTGCGCGCACAGCGCGAACATCAGGCAGCTCACCGCGTACGGCGCCAGCTTGATGATCATGCCGATCAGGCGCATGCAGATCTCGAACAGGCCCTGGATCGCGTGCTTGAACGCCTGCGTGGCGGGGCTCGGGGTCATCACCAGGCCGATGCCGATCATCAGCGCGAAGAACATCACGCCCAGCTTCTGCTTGTCGTCGACAGCGGCGGCCAGCACGTTCTTGGGCACGATGCCGAGCAGCATCTTCATGAAGTCGAGTTGCTGGCCGGTGGCGGCGATCTCGCCGGCCTTCTGCGCGCCCTGCGTCATCGCCTGGTCGAGCATGGCGCGGTCCAGGCCGTGGCCGGGGCCGATCAGGTTGACCATCAACAGACCGATGCCGACCGCGATCAGCGTGACCACAGCGGTGTAGATCAACGTGCGCCAGCCGAGCTTGCCCAGGCTGGCGACGTCGCCCAACTCCGCCACGCCCAGCACCAGCGCCGAGAACATCAGCGGCAGCACCAGCATGAACAACAGCGCCAGGAACAACTGTCCGATCGGCTGTGCCACATATCCCACCAGACCCATCACCAGCGGCGACCCCGGTGCGACGAAGTGGGCGAACAGGCCGAGCATCGCACCGGCGACGAAGCCGATCAGCACCTTGACGTGCAGCGGCATGCCCTTGGTCGGCATGGGGATCTCGGGCAGGCTGGCGTGGCTCATGCAATTCTCTCGGGCAAGGCAGCCGGCGAGATTACACCAGGCCCACCCGGTTCATCCGCCCGAGCCGCCTCCCGGACCGCCTTTCGGCTCGCCTTGCGGATACAGCGGAGGCAGTGGCGAAGGCACCGTCGATTCAGCGGTACGCCAGCGCGGCCCCTGGGCGAAGGCGCTGCGCAGCAGGCCGCGCGCGGCCGGGCCGTCGCCCCCGCCCCAGCGCGCCCGCTCCATCGCCTGGATGGCTTGGCGCTGACGAGGGTCGGCCAATCTGGCGAGCACCTCGTCGATGCTCTGGGCCGGCGGCCTCGCCATCGCGCACAAGGTCTGGGCCAGTTCGCCAAAATCGGCATGGTCGAGCGCCCGCTTCAGATCGGCCTGGCTGCGGATCGCCGCGGGCGTGGCGTCGACCGGTGCAGCCGGGGCAACCGCCGTCGCCGGAGCCCGGCGATGCAGGCCCCACACCAGCGTGAACAACCACAGCGCGGCGAACAGCAACGCGATCAGGATCCAGTTGCGGTTGGCTCCCTCCAGCGTGCCCCACGTTTTGGCAGCCGTGCCGGCAGTCGTGTCGGCCGCCGGAGCGGCCGGCGCGTTCGCGGGGACGTGGCCCGTCGACGCGGCATCGCCGACGGCGACCGGCCATGACAGGGCGGGCAGGCTGGCGTTGCGCACCGCGCCCGCGCGCACATCCCACCACTGCATGCGCATGCCGCTCAGCTGGGCCTGCCCGGCCCGCGAGGGCACCAGCGAGAAACGGCGGGTCAGCTTGACGCGCGGGCGGCCGTCGACGAAACGCTCGTCGGCCTGCACCGGATCGGGGAATATCTGTACGCCATCGATCGCGGGCAACTGCAGCTCGGGCATCTGGGCGGCGGTGGCACCATCGGCCACGGCCTCCACGGTCAACGTCGCCGCGCTTCCGGTCCGCAGTTCCTGCGGCGTGGACTGGTAACGCAATTGCAGGTCGTGCAACGGCAGCCATGGCTGCGGCGCATTGGCCGGCGCGGACCGAACCTGCAGGAACCGCGGCGCCGCCTGCGCGCGCAACTCGCCGCCGCGGTTGCCGAACAGATCATCGAAGAAGCCTCCCGTGCCGCGCCCCTCGAATGTCGCGCCGGGAACGGTCAGTGCGCCGCTGCGTTCGGGTATCAGCAGGAAACGCCGCTCGACCACGCTGTAGCGGCGCCCCGCGATCTCGCGCACGAACTGCGCGTCGTCGCCGATGCGCTGCAGCGACGCGCCGTCGGGCGCCGCCTGATCGAGCTGGCCCGATACCAGGGGCGCCGCCGAGTACAGCCGCACCACCCACCCCACCGCCTGCTGCACGTAGGGCGCTTCATCGTCCGCCTCGCTCTCGATGAAGACATCGGCGCCGGCGCGTGCCGGCACCTGCGCGCTGCGTGCCGCGACCTGCAGGCTCAGCAACTGGGTGCGCTCGCCGCCCACGGACAGCGGAGGAATCGTGATGAGGCCTTCGCGCCGCGGCTGCAACGCCACGGCATACAGGGTGCGCGTGCGGCTGCGACCGTTGACCAGCTCGTACTCGCGCCGACTGGTGTGGCCGGTGAGGAAGAAATCCCGCTGCAACGGCGTGTAGTCCGGCGACACGGACACGGCCGACGTCGTCTCGATGTTGAGCGTGACCGTCTCCCCGGCCGCGATGCTGTCGCGATCGAGCCAGGCGCGCGTCTGTGCGGACGCGCCCAGGCTGATCATCGACAGCAACAACCACGCTGCGAGAAGCAAAGCGACACGGCCTGGCCGCAGCGGATGCATCGTGGACACTCTTGCGATCATTCTTCCAGCGACCCTCGCAGTTGGCGGCGCTCGTGCTCGAGCCTGAACTTCTCGCGCAGCAGGCTGCCCGGATCGTCAGGCACGCGCCGCAGCCAGGCCTCGTTGGCCAGGCGACGCTCGCGTTGCTGCGGCGTCTCGTCTGCAGGCCGCGCCGGACTGCGCTGCTCGCCTGCCTGCGGCTTGCCCTGCTGCAACGCGCGCTGCATGCGTTCGCGCTGCGCCGCATCGGCAGCCTGTTGGGCTTTGGCGTCGGCGGACGTGGCCTTGGATTGATCCTGCGACGGCGCCTGCGGCTGCTGCTGCGCCTGCGACCGTTCCTGTTTCTGACCGGGCTGAGGTTTCGTCTGCGCGCCCTGTCCCTGCGACGGCTGGCCTTGGCCGCCCTTCGACGATTGCGGATTCTGTTGTCCCGATTGTCCGGGTGGCGGCTTGCGCTTCATCGCCGCCTCGACCGCGCGTTTGTTGGCGATCGCATCGGCCATGTCCGGCTGGCGCTTCAAGGCCTCGTCGTAGGCCTCGATCGCCTGCGGATACTCGCCGGCCCTGGCCAGCGCGTTGCCGCGGTTGTAGTGGGCGTCTGCGCTGTCGACGCTTTGGTAGGTTTGCGCGGCCCCCGCGTAGTCGCCCGCACGATAGGCCTTCGTCCCCAGTTCCAGCCGCGAGTGCGCCGCCTGGTCGTCGCGTTGCCACCACTCCACGGCTCGCGCCGGTTGCCATGGCAGCACGAAGCACAACACGACCAAGGCGGCGGCGCCACGTCGCCGGAACGCAAACAGCGCCAGCAGCATCAGCGGAGGCAGCAGCCAATAGCCTTCATCCCGCCACACGCGTCCCTTCGGACCGCCGTCGGCGTCGGCGTGCGCATCATCGATACCGGGATCGAGCACGCCCAGCGCGCGGATATCGGCGTCGTCCGGCGTCAGCGCCGAGTAGCGGCCGCCACCGCTACCGGTCAGTGCGCGCAGCGATGCTGCGTCGAGGCGGGCCGTGTCGATGCTGCCGTCCATACGACGATACGAAACGCCTTCCTCGCTCCCCAAACCGATCACGGACACGCGGTAGCCGGCGCGCGCCGCCTCACCGGCGGCCGTGCGCGCAGCGTCATCGGCATGGTCCGTCATCAGCAGGATCTGGCCGCTCGCGAATCCGGCCTGCCGCAACAACTGCGACGACCAGGCGATGGCGCGGTCGCCGCGCTGGCCGTCCACCGGCATCACCTCTGGTGCCAGTGCATCGAGGAACAAGGCAACGTTGCCGGCATCGTCGGTAAGCGGCGCCACGGTGAAGGCGTCGCCGGCATAGGCCACCAGAGCGACCTGCCCGCCCTGCCGCTCGCGCAGCATCGTGGCGATCTTGGCCCGCGCCTGCGCCAGCCGCGAAGGCGGCAGGTCGGACGCCAGCGCGGCGCCGGAAAGATCCAGCGCGACCACCAATGGTGTGCGCGTCTGCCACAGCGGCTGCTCGCCCTGCCGCCAACTCGGTCCGGCCAGTGCCAGCACCGTCAGCCCATAGGCCAGCGTGGCCCAACCGAAACCCACGCGACTGCGCCGGTCCGCTTTCTTCTCCAGCAGGTGCGGCAGCAGATGCGGATCCACCAGCGAATGCCAGACGCCCTCGCGAAGCCGTCGCCGGCGCCACCAGGCCGCCAGCAACGGCAGCGCCAGCAACGCCCACAGAAAGTGCGGGCGAAGCAGGTGCAGGGCGGAGAAGTCCATGCTCATGCCAGCCTCCGCCTGCCACGCACAGATGTGGGCCTTGCAAATGCGAGCAGGGCCAGTAGGCCTGCTGCGGCCAGAGGCCACCAATAACGCTCGATGCGCGGGCGCAGCGCCGGGCCCGGATGGCGGATCGGTTCCAGCCGATCGATCTCACCATAGATGCCTGCGAGCTGCGCGGTATCGCGCGCACGGAAGAAACGTCCGCCGGTTTTCGAGGCGATGTAACGCAGCGAGGCTTCGTCGATCTCGTCGCCGCCACCGGGCATCGGCAAGCGAAAACCGAACACCGACATCGTGCCGTCACCGCCGAAGGCCACCGTATGCACGCGCACACCGGCGTCGCGTGCCAGCTCGGTGGCCTTGCGCGGATCCAGCGAACCGGCGGTGTTGACGCCATCCGTGAGCAGGATCAGGACGCGCTGCTCCGCGGGCTGTGCGTACAAGCGTTTCACTGACAGGCCGATCGCATCGCCTATCGCGGTCTCCTGCCCAGCCAGGCCGATCACGGCATCTTGCAACTGCTGGCGCACCGAGGTCAGGTCGCGAGTCAGGGGTGTCAGCGCGTAGGCGCGACGACCGAACACGATCAGGCCGACCCGGTCGCCACCGCGCCGGTCGAGGAAATCCGACAGCACTGCCTTGGCGGCGGTGAGCCGGTCGACCGGCCGGTCGCCGAGTTCCATGTCCGGTTCGCTCATGCTTCCCGACAGGTCGAGCGCCAGCATCAGGTCGCGACCCTCCTGCGGCGGCTCCACGGCTTCGCCGAGTTGCTGCGGGCGTGCGGCCGCCACACACAACAAAATCCACGCCAACCATGGCAGCAGGCCGATGCCACCGGCCAGTACGCCGCGCCCGCCCGCTTTCGCCACGGCGTCGAGTCGATCGCCGTACGGCACCTTCAACGCCACCGCGTTGCCACGCAGCGGTGGCAACAGTGCGCGGGCCAGCCACGGCAATGGCAGCGCGAGCAGCCACCAAGGCCATGCGAAGTGCCCCAACCAGGACGCCAGCGATGCGCTCATCGCCTCGATCATGCCGCGCCCATCCATTGCAGGAACCGATGCCGCGCGAGCACGCGCAATGCCTCGACCTGCTCCGGCTCGACCTCACGCCGGTAACCGCCGTCGAGCAGCAGACGTCCCGCGCCCTGCGCGAAAGACTTGTCGCGGATCGCTCTCTTGCGCTTTGCGCTGGCGGCCGGGCGATCGAGGAAATCCAGCCAGGCATCGCCCTGCAGGCGGTCGGCGGATGCGTCCACTCGTCGCGCGGCGCGACGCAGCAACTCCGACATGGCGGCGACCTGGTCGGCCGATGTCGTGGCCGCTTCGAGCGTCCGGTCGAACAACGAGGCCATGGCCAGACGCTTGCGTTCGCGTTGTCGGCGGCGCCACCACCACCATGCGGCCACGCCCAGCAACGCGATGGCGACCAGCCACCAGCCTGGCGCCGGCGGCCACCACGAAGGCGCTGGCGGCTGGTGGATATCGCGCAGGACAATCCCGGTCATCGCCGCCTCACGCCACCAACGGTCGGGAGCGTCCCAGCAAGGGCAGCCAGGACTCGCTGTCGTCGTGGCTGGAAAGCACCTGCACGCGCACGCCGCGTGCAGGCAGCATCCGCAATGCCGCTTCGATCGGCGCGGAGAATTCCTCGCGCCAGCGTTGCCGCGACGTCGCGGCGGCCAGGTCGAGTTCGACGCGGTGGCCGCCGCTGGAAAACGGCAGCATCGCCTTCGGCGGCTGACTCTCGAGCGGATCGCTCAGCAACAGCACGATCACTTCATGATGCTGGGCCAGCGCCGGCCAACGCTGCGGCGCGATGGCTGCGACGCTGCGCGGGTCGGCCAGCAGCACCAGGCGCGAACCGGGGCGCAACAACCGCGCGGCATGGTCCAGCGCGACGTCCAGGCCGGCATCTTCTGCCGGTGGGCGCGTGTACCAGCGCACCAGCGCATCGAGCACGCGCAGCGCGCCGCGGGGACCCGCAGCCGGTGTCACCGGTGGCTCGCGCAGACTGCCGCGCAAGGCCGCGACGCGGTCGCCGTCGCGCACGGCCGCCCACGCCGCCACCGCACCAGCGCGCGCAGCCTGCACCGACTTGAAACGCACGCGCGTGCCGAAGTACAGCGATGGCGAGGTATCGGCGACGATCAGGCTCAGGCGCTCGCGCTCGGCTTGGAACAGCTTGGTGTGGGCACGCCCCGTGCGTGCGGTCAGGCGCCAGTCGATGTGGCGAGCATCGTCGCCGATGGAGTATTCGCGCGACTCCGCGTACTCCATGCCGCGTCCGCGCAGCGGCGACAGCGCGTGACCGCTGACGCCTGACCGACCGCGCTGCGCCTGCCGGCGACCGCCTGCGACGGCTCGCAATGCAACCAGCTCGGACAGGCGAGGCGTGATGCCATCGCCGTCGTGGGCAACTGCCTCGGGAGCAACAGTGTCGTGGGGTCCTGGCATAGACATGGGCTCAGGGCAATGGCACTCGCTGCAGCAATTCGCCGACCAGTCGCTCGCCGTCCCATCCCTCGGCCGTGGCTTCGTAGCTGGGGAGGACGCGATGGCGCAATACGTCGGGCGCCACCGCGCGAACGTCATCAGGGGTCACGAAATCGCGGCCGGCCAACCAGGCATGGGCGCGCGCGCATCGGTCCAGGGCGATGGAGCCGCGCGGGCTGGCGCCCCAGGCGATACGTCGCGCCAATGTCGCGTCATAGCGCGCCGCGTTGCGTGAGGCCAGCACCAGTTCGATCAGATAGCGCTCCACCGGCGGCGCCAGGTGCAGGTCGAGCACGGACTGGCGCGCGGCGAACACATCGGCCAGCGGCATGCGGGTGAGCGGCGGCGCGGCGTGCAGCGATTCGCGGGCGCGCGATCGCGCCAGCCGCAGGATCTCCGCTTCGGCCGCCGCCTCGGGGTAGCCGATGCGCACGTACATCAGGAAGCGATCCAGTTGAGCCTCCGGCAACGGGAACGTGCCTTCCTGTTCGATGGGATTCTGAGTCGCCATCACCAGGAACAGCGGCGGCAGCGCGTAGGTGGCGCGGCCAACCGTGACCTGTCGTTCGCCCATCGCCTCCAGCAGCGCCGACTGCACCTTGGCGGGCGCGCGGTTGATCTCGTCGGCGAGCAGGATCGGGTGGAACACCGGACCGGCCTGGAATTCGAACCGCCCTTCCTGCGGTCGCCAGACCTCGGTGCCGGTCAGATCCGCCGGCAGCAGGTCGGGCGTGAACTGGATGCGCGCGAAATCGGCCTCCAGCCGCGCCGCCAGCGCCCGGATTGCGCTGGTCTTGGCCAGGCCGGGGGCACCTTCGACCAGCAAGTGACCGTCGGCCAGCAGGGCGATCAACAGCCGCTCGATCAGCGCCGCCTGGCCGATGATCTCGGCGGACAGGGCATCGCGCAGCGCGCGGAAGGCGTCGTGCAGACGGGTAATTTCGCTGCGCGGGCGCAGATCGGGAGGGCTGAGATCCATTGCGCTCTCGGAAGACGGTGGCAGGAAGATTCTGACCGATGCCCGCGCCTGAGGTTCAGTTTGGCGGCGCGCGCGTTCAGGCGCCGTCGCGGCACGGGCGCCCCAACCTCGGCCACAAATGCAAAGAGGGCCCGAAGGCCCTCTCTGCGTTCACCGCCTGTGCTGTCAGCGCTGCGTGACCTGCAGCACCTTGGGCGTCACGAAGATCAGCAGCTCGGCCTTTTCCTTGTTGCGACCCTTCTTCTTGAACAGGTTGCCCAGGAAAGGAACGTCGCCCAGGAACGGCACCTTGCTGACGTCGTTGCGGTCGCGGAACTCGTAGACGCCGCCGATCACGACGGTCTGGCCGTCCTCGACCAGCACCGCGGTATTGACCTCGCGCTTGCTGATCTGCGGGACCTGGCCGATCGAGGTATCGACGAAGCCTTCGACTTCATCCTTCTTGACCGCCATGTTGAGGAACACGCGGCCGTCGTTGGTGATCGTCGGGGTGACCTTCATCTGCAGCAGCACGTCCTTGAACTGCACGTTCGGGATCGGGATGTCGTTGCCGCCCTGCTGCGGCGAGATCGTCACGTAGCCGACTTCCTGGCCCTGGCTGATCACCGCCTCACGCTGGTTGCTGGTGACGATGCGCGGGTTGGAGATGACTTCGCCGCGGCCTTCCTGCTGCATCGCAGACAGCTCGACGTCCAGCGC
>DATDBD010000215.1:0-2508 GCA_036525015.1 Lysobacter sp. | reverse complement strand
GCGATCGTGCTCGGCGTGCTGTTGATCGCCTACCCCGGCGCCGGCCTGGTCACGGTGGCGTGGTGGGTTGGCATCGCCGCGATGGTCTATGGCGTGCTGCAGATCATTACCGGCTGGCGCATGCGCAGGGTCACGCAACGGTTCTGACGGCTGCGCGCGACGACTCAGGTCGCAGGGCGCAGCGCCAGGTCGGCGGCGATGCCGGCGAACACCACCAGCCCGACCCAATGGTTGTGCAGGAACGCGCGGAAGCAGGCCTCGCGCTCGCGGCTGCGGGCGATGACGAACTCGTACGCCACCAGCAGCACTGCCACGCCTACCCCGGCCCAGTAATACGGGCCCAGCCCGGCGCGCTGCCCGACCAGGGCCAGGGCCACGAAGAACATCGTGTACAGCATGCCCAGCGCGACCAGGTCGAGATCGCCGAACAGGATCGCCGTCGACTTGCTGCCCATGCGCAGGTCGTCGTCGCGGTCGACCATCGCGTACCAGGTGTCGTACGCCGTCGACCACAGGATGTTGGCCACGTACAGCAGCCAGGCCAGCGGCGGCACTTCGCCGCGCACGGCGGCGAACGCCATCGGGATGCCCCAGCCGAACGCCACCCCGAGGTAGACCTGCGGTAGGTAGGTGTAGCGCTTCAGGTACGGGTAGCTGGCGGCCAGCAGCACGCCGATGAAACTGAGATAGACGGTGAGGCGATTGAGCGTAAGCACCAGCGCGAAGGCCATCAGCATCAGCACCGCGAACAGCGCCAGCGCCTCGCGACCACGCACCGCGCCGGTCGCCAGCGGACGGTCCTTGGTGCGCTCGACATGCGGGTCCAGCCAGCGGTCGGCGTAGTCGTTGATCACGCAACCGGCCGATCGGGTCAGCCAGACGCCAAGGGTGAACACCACCAGAGGCCACAGCGGCGGCATGCCGTCGGCGGCCAGCCACAGGCCCCACCAGGTCGGCCACAGCAGCAGCAGCCAGCCGATCGGGCGGTCGCCGCGCACCAGTTGCCAGTACAGCGACAGTCGCGACTTCCAGGCGGGGATGATGGGGACTTCGTAGCGTTCGTAGCTCATTGGGGGGGTTCGAATTGGGGTGCGCGGGCGCTTGGGCAGGGCCAGTAGCAGCACGCGAACGTGCATTTGCCGCTAGAATGCCAGCCCCGCGTGGTATTGCCGACGAGGCCGCACTGCCGGGTTCACAGTCAGGCGCCCGTAGCTCAGCCGGATAGAGTAGTGGCTTCCGAAGCCATTGGTCGGGGGTTCGAATCCCTCCGGGCGCGCCACTCCTTTGCCAATCGGCTGTGCCGGGCAGAGGAGCGGCTTTATACTGGCGCGCGGCCGCACCCAGTGCGGTCTCTGTTTTGGCGTCGCGTGCCCACGTCGAGCATGCGTAATCTGGTCAGCTAGGTGGGTTTGTGCGCAATTACGACCTCGAATTCCTCAAGAAATTCTCGATGGTGATCGGCTTTCTGGTCATGGTGACCGTCGGTCTCATGGTGGGCGCGTTCCTGATCCACAAGCAGCTGCCGGGCGAGGTCAACCCGGACGTCGCCAAGCGCCAGTTGCAGCGCATCTCCCCGGTCGGCGCGGTCTATGCCGGCACCACCGGCGCCGCCGCGCAGCAGGCCGCTTCGTCCGCCGCCGCGGCCAAGGCCGCCTCGCAGGTCGCCTACGGCGGCACCACCGACGGCTCGGTGATCTTCAACAACCTGTGCACCGGCTGCCACACCTCCGGTGCCGGCGGCGCCCCGACCATGGACAAGGCCCACTGGGCCGCGCGCATCGCCCAGGGCAAGGACACGCTGCACAAGCACGCCATCGAGGGCTTCACCGGCTCCGCCGGCGTGATGCCGGCCAAGGGCGGCAATCCGGCCCTCACCGACGAGCAGGTCATGGCCACCGTCGACTGGATGATCGGCAACCTCAAGTAAGCCCAACGGCTTACCGACTTCGACGCCGCCTTCGGGCGGCGTTGTCGTTTCTGGCGTCGCGCCTTCCCCCGAGCAATCGCGCACTCACGGCTGCGCATGACGCCAACCACGCGCAACGGGCTGTGGCGATAATGCGCGCCTTTCCTTTAGCGATCCGTCCCATGCCTGGCTTCCAGACCCGCGTGCTGCCTGTCGCGCTTGCTTCCTGCCTGCTGCTGGGCTGCACCACGCCGGCCGCCTCGCGGCACGATCCGGTCACTGCGATCGGCGCCGTACAGGGCCGCGATGCACGCAGCCCGCGGCTCGGCCAGGAGGTGACGGTCGAAGGCGTGGTGACGGCTCTGCGCAGCGATCCCGAATCGGGGGCAGGCTGGTATCTGCAGGATGCCGGCGACGGCGACGAGTCCACCTCCGACGCGCTATGGGTCCACGATCCCGAAGGCCTCGCCAGCGTGAAGCCCGGCGACCGCGTGCGCGTCACCGGACAAGTGGCGGAGCAACCCGCCGGCGCCCAGACACGCACCGCATTGCTGCAGCCGCGGGTCCAGGCGCTGGGAGCAGGCACCGCGACCGCCAGCGTG
>DATDBD010000214.1:0-2543 GCA_036525015.1 Lysobacter sp. | reverse complement strand
CGCTGCGGACCAATCTGTTCCGGATGTGGGCCGATACCTGAGCGCTGAAAGCGAGTGAGCGGGCCAGGCGTTCGCATGTTCGCCCGCGCCGTCATCGCGTTTCTCGCCTTGCCCGGGATCGTGGCCTTCCTCGTTCCCGTTGCCTGGCTCTGGTTGGCCGGTCGCCCGTTCGCGCAGCCCATCGGGTGGGTGCCGCTGGTGCTGGGCATGGCCGGACTGCTGTGCTGCGTGCGCGAATTCTACGTGTCCGGCAAGGGAACCCTGGCGCCCTGGGCCCCGCCCAAGCGGCTGGTCGTGGTCGGTCTCTATCGATTCAGCCGTAACCCGATGTATGGTTCGGTCGGCCTGATCCTGCTCGGATGGGCGATCGCGTTTGCCTCCAGGGGACTGCGGCTTACGCACTGGCCGTGATGGTGGCTTTCCACGTGCGGGTGGTGCGCGGCGAAGAGCCCTGGCTTGCGCAAACCTTCGGCGACGATTGGGTGCGGTACGCCCGCCACGTTCGTCGCGGGTTGTAGCGCACGGGTGTTGCTGGGGCGTTCGCGATCGGGTCGGCGTTATGCGAATACCGCAGCCCGCAACCCAGGATGGCCATGCACAAACGCCTCCACGAACGCTTCGCCTTCGGCGATCTCCTTTTCGTAGCGCTGCGTGGCCAGCTCCAGGTCGTGGGCCCGGTCCTCGCGACCGTATCCGTGCGTCTGCGCTTTCGAATATCGGCCCCACGCCGATGACGCCAGCGCGCCGGTCACGCCGGTCGGATCGAGTTGCAGATGTACCGCCATGCGCCGCAGTTCCCGCTCCGGGTCGGCCAGCAGTTCCTCGAAATCCATGCGCAGTACCCGCGCGCCGTGTTTGCCCTGCGCGATCGCGCCGAAACGCAAGCGCTCGGCCAGCCAACCCATTGCGCACTGTTGCGGCAGCGTCAGGCCATGCAATGCAACGCCGTCTGCGTATCCGTGCGCATGCAGGTCGCGCAGACGTTCGGCGGCGGCATTGGCCGCGTCTTGCACCGAGCCCGGGGACTTCAGCAAGGTCGCCAGGTAAGGCCGCAACGGCATGTCGAGCAGGACCGCGCGCATCGTCCGCTGTTGCGAAAGCAGAGGATCGATCAGTCCGTTGCAACTGCTGGTGGCCTTCACCACGTTGCGCCTGTGCGGAGCCAGCGGCTGCGACCAGCGCGACCACAACGCCTGCAGCAGGCGCGGTGCCTCGGTGGGCGACAGTCGCGATTCCGGCAGATCCAGCAATGGCCAGGCTTCGGCCAGCGTGCGCAGCGGCAAGGGCTCACGCAGCCCCTGCACTTCAGTCCAGCTGTCGAGCAGGCGGCTGAGCAGAGTCGAGCCGCAATGTCCGATGTGGAAGATCGCGTCGGCCGCGGTGCCGCCCGCCGTGTTGGGCGCCGGCAACGAGTCCCACGGCATCCAGCCACCCTCGGCTTGCGGCGGCAGCGCACGGTCGTCGAGGAATGCCGCCTCGCGCCGTTGCGCGGCGTCCAGGCGCAGCCACAGGATGCGTCGCCCGACCGTATCGAGCTTGAAGGGCAGGTACTGCGGATCTTCCGGCGGCGACAGGGTCATGTGGGGCGTGGATGCGGACGCAGGCAGGAGTGTACCGGCTGGTTTCGCCGCTTCGCTTCTACAGCCGGTCGTTCAAGTCCCGCGCGGTTTCGCGCGATGCGTGGCGGAAGCGCTCCACGGATCGTCGGGCCACGGATGCCGCGGGTACCGCCCCTTCATTTCCTTCTTCACCTCCGGATAGGTGCGGTCCCAGAAGCCCCTGAGGTCCTGGGTGATCTGCAAGGGTTTTCCACCCGGCGACAACAGATGCAGCGTCAATGGCACGCGACCGTCGGCAATGCGCGGCGTGTCGGCCAGGCCGAACAGTTCCTGCAGCTTCACCGCCAACACCGGCGCGACCGGCGTGTCGGCCTCATCGTCAAAGGCATAGTCGATGCGCCGTTCCATGCCCGACGGGACGGTGATGCGCGTCGGCGTCAGCGCGTCGATCTTCTGCCGCATCGACCAGTCCAGGGTCGTGCGGATGGCCTCGCCAAGTTCCTGTTCGCTCAAGGCGTCCAGTCGGGTCTTGCCGGTGAGTGCCGGCTTGAGCCAATCACCGAGCGTCGCGATCAGCGCACTGTCCGACAGGTCCGGCAAGGCGTTGTCGCCCTGCGCCAGCTCCGGCATCCACGCGCGCAGGCAGCGTACACGGGCGCGCCACTGCGCCAACGATTCGGTCCAGGGCAACGCATCCAGCCCCAGTTGCCGCACCGCATCGACCAGCGCGTCGGCGAAGCGGGCCGGGTCGGGCTTGGCCAGCGACCGGCTGTCGATGACGATGCGGTCGTAGCGGGTTTCGCGCACGGCCGCGATGCCTCGGGCCTGCATGTCCCAAACCACGCGGTCTTCGGTGACGAATCTTTCGGGGAATTCGCGGCGCAGGCGCTGCTCGTCGAGCGGCGCCGCGCGCAGCACACGCGCGTCGCGGGGATCGTCGCGCAGTTCGCTGATGACGATCCACGTCTCGCCGTACATCGCGCT
>DATDBD010000213.1:0-3402 GCA_036525015.1 Lysobacter sp. | reverse complement strand
GGCATCGACGCGCCCGGGAATGCCTTCGGCATGCCCCAGGTCACCTTCAAGCCAATGCAGTCCGGGCTGGTCGGGCTGCGTCTGGCGCGACACCGCGGTGATGCGCCAACCGTCGCGGCGCAGCAGACCGAGCAGCGGATAACCGATCTGACCGGTACCGCCGAATACCAACGCATGCCGCATCGATCAGTTTCCCCCGGCTCGGGCCGGCATGGTCGCGCGCAGCCACAGGTAACCCACGATGGCCGACACCAGCGAGGCAGCGAGCACGCCGAGCACCGCTTCCTCGTAATGCGCCGGAACCCGATAGGCCAGCGACGCAATGAACAGGCTCATCGTGAAGCCGATGCCGCACATCAGCCCCAGACCCAGCATGGCGCTCACGCCCATGCCGGCCGGGAAGCGCGTCCAGCCCAGCGACCGCATCAGCAGGGCGACGCCGACGATGCCGACCGGCTTGCCGATTACCAGGCCGATCACCACGCCCATCGGCAGTGGCATGAGCATGTCGCCCAGGCTCAATCCGTCCAGCGCCAGGCCGGCGTTGGCGAAGGCGAACAACGGCAGGATCGCGTAGGCCACCCACGGGTGCAGCGCATGCTCCAGCGACTCCAGCGGCGAGTGCTCGTGCTCATCGGGGATCGCGTTGTGGCGATCGACATGGGGAATCATCAGGCCGGTGGCCACGCCGGCCAGCGTCGCGTGCACGCCGGACTTGAGCACGCACACCCACAACACCACGCCCAGCACGATGTAGGGCGCCAGGCGCTTCACGCCGAACCGGTTGAGCAGCGCCATTCCGGCAATCGCCGCTCCCGCCCATGCCAGCGCCGTCATCGACAGGCCGTGCGAGTAGAACAGCGCGATGATCACGATCGCGATCAGGTCGTCGACTACGGCAATCGTCGACAACAGCAGCTTCATACCGCTGGGCACGCGCGAGCCGAGCAGCGCCAGCACCCCGAGCGCGAAGGCGATGTCGGTCGCGGTAGGCACCGCCCAGCCGCGCATCGACTCTCCATCGCCGTGATTGAACGCGGTGAACAGCAGCGCGGGCACGACCACGCCGGCAACGGCGCAGACCATCGGAAGAATGAGCTGGTCGCGGCTGGACAGTTGTCCGCTCAGCGTCTCGCGCTTGATCTCCAGCGCCACCAGCAGGAAGAACACCGCCATCAGGCCGTCGTTGATCCATAGCAACAGCGGCTTGGCGATCTCCAGGTCGCCGAAGCGCACATGCACGGGCAATCCCCGGAACGCTTCGTAGGCCTGCGACAACGGCGAGTTGGCCGCGACCATCGCCAACACCGCCGCGGCGATCAGCATGATGCCGCCGGCGGCTTCGAGGCGGAAAAACTCGCTCAGGGATTGCAGCGCGCGCCGCGAAAATGCGGGCGAAGCCGTCCCGATCCGGTCTGCTTTGTCCATCGGGTCAGTATACCGATCGTCGTTTCGGACCCGCCTTGCAGGGGATGTCGTCAGCGCAGCATCAGCAGTTCGAATGCGATCCACGCCAACAACGCGACCAGCATCACCGCGCCTTCCTTCCTGGTGATGCGCAGGTCGCCGCGCAGCATCGGGATCATCATCAGCGCGAACACGCCTGCGGCCGGCAGCTCGTAACGCACGAACGAGGCCGGGATCGGCAACGCGCCGTCGATCACCGCCATGCCGCCGACGATCACCAGCAGGTTGAACAGGCTCGACCCGATCACGTGGCCGACCACCATATCGCCGCGCCCACGCCGCGCCGCCGCCACGGCGGCCGCCATCTCGGGCAACGCGGTGCCGATCGCTACCGGCAGCAGGCCGGTGATCAGCGGCGTCATGCCCAGGGCCTGGCCGATGTCGGGGGCACTGCCCACGACCAGCTTGGAGCCGAAGTACAGCAATACCGCCGCGATCACGAAACGCAGCACGTTGAGCGTGAGATCGGACCGGGTCTGCGTAAACGCGGCGATCGCATCCTGCACCTGCGCAGACTCGCGGCGCGTGCGCGCCATGGCGAAGGCGACGACCGCCACGAAGGCCACGATCAGGCCGATGCCCTCGATGCGCGTCAGCCGGCCATCCAGCCCCAGCCCGATCAGCGCCAGCGTGCCGGCCAGCAGTACCAGCAGCAGCGGCGACAGCGCGCGCCAGCGCACCAGCAACGGCGCGGCCACGGCGGCCGCTCCGAGCGTCAGGCCGAAGTTGACGACGTTGCTGCCAACCGCGTTGCCCAGCGCCAGCGCACCTTGCCCGCGCACGATCGCCTGCAGGTTGACCGCCAGCTCCGGAAGCGACGTGCCGAACGCGACCAGCAACAGGCCGGCCACGAACGGCGATGCGCCGATCCGCAGCGCCAAGCCGGACGCGCCCTTGACGATGGAGTCGCCTCCCAGTGCCAGCAGCACCAGGCCAAACACGAACAAACCGACGGCCTCTAGCATCGTGATCCCTCCCTGCGGTCCGGCGATTCTATGCGCCAGCCGGCGCAGCCTGTCCAGCAGCAGTGCCCGGTTTCGATGTCGTTTCGATTTTGGGCTTCAAGAGCAGCCTTCGACGTAGTCGACCTGTGGCGGCAGCCCGATGCGCCAGGACGTGACCCGATCGGCCGCATCGATCTCGAACAACAGCACGCCGGGGCCCGCATCGGCCGCGTCGATGCGCAGGTAGCGGCCGCCTTCGACGTATTTGTGTTTCTGTTGCTGCACGCGACCGGCATAGCGTCGGTCGATCTCCTGCGCGCTCATGCCGACCTTTCCGCCTCCGGGCGCCTCGATATCCGGCGCGTCGACATCGAACCGCACGAACTTGCCATCTTCGAGCATGAAGGCGATGCGGTATCCCGACGTCCCCCGCGGTTGCGGCACCAACTGGTAGCAACCACCCGGCTCGGCCGGCCTGGCATCGCCGAGATCGGCGCCCCAGGCCATGCGCACCTGCTCCTCGTTGCCGCCGAAGCGCGCCGGCCCGAAGCCACCGAACCCGATGGCACCCGGTGCGGGCATCGAGGCCATGGCGGTCGTGGGGATTGGCGCCGTCGCAGGAGGCACGTCGGCCGCCGGCTGTTCGATTTCGGTTGGCGGTGTGGGCACTGCCGCAGGTTCAGGCGGCCGCTCGCCACAGGCCGCGATCATCAGCACGAGCGGCATCAGCAGGCTGGGCCTCATCCGGCCATCTCCTCGTCGCAATCGATGGAGCCTAACCGTGCGCGGTGAACGCGATGCATAGGCCATCAACGCCAGGCGCACCTTCTCGGCCTTTGCGTCCGTACGTTTCGTGCGCTTCGGCTCGACCCGTCGGGCGTCAGCCCTTGGGTGCGGCGTAATGCTTCTTCAGTCCCGCCCAGCAAGCCTGGTATTCGCGCTGGCGATGCGCCGCTTCCAGCGCCTGGCGCGTCGGCCGGATCACCGCGCG
>DATDBD010000212.1:0-3376 GCA_036525015.1 Lysobacter sp. | reverse complement strand
CGCTTACTTCGCGCCGGAGGACGGCGCATGGCTGCTGACCCGCACTCAGGACGACGACGCCGTGCTGTGGCTGCGCGCGTGGCACACCAAGCTGCTCGGTGGCGAGACTGGCGAGCAAGTGCTCGGAATCGTCGGCTGCATTGCCTTGGGCCTGCTGCTGTCCGGACTTTACCTGTGGTGGCCCAGACACGGGCGCGTGCTGGCGCATCTGAAGATGCATTCGGGCCCGCCGGTCCGGCGTTGGTTGACTTGGCACCGCACCATCGGCGCGGTGCTGCTGCCGTTGCTGCTGCTGGCCACGCTGACGGGAGTCGGCATGGTCTATTCGCGGTCTTTCCAGTCGGCGCTGATCGCCGTATTTGGCGGCGAAGCGGTCAAGCCCTCCAAGACGCCACGCCAGGGCATGTCCATCGATTGGGCGACGGTGCTCGACCGCGCCAGCACCGCAATGCCGGGCGCGCGTTTGAGTCGGCTTTCGACCCCCAAGCGTGGTGACGGCACCATCGCCTTCCGTGCACAAGCTGCGGGCGAGTGGCATCCGGTCGGCCGCAGCCTGGTGCTGATTCATGCCGACGACGCGCGCCTGCTCAAGACGTACGACGCCACCGGCAACGGCCTGGGCGCGCGCATGAGCGATGCCATCTACCCGCTGCACACCGGCGCAGTCGGCGGCACGCTGATCAAATGCCTGACCGCGCTCACCGGACTGCTGCCTGCGTTCATGCTGGTTACCGGATTCCTGTTCTGGCGCCGCCGGCGCGGCCGTCATTGAGCCAGGGGCGTTAAACCCGGGCTTTCCGGCGCGCCCGCTACAATGCGCGCCATGACGGATCGTCCGCCGCAACCCGCCAGTTTCCGCATCGGTCCCCACCAGATCGCGCCTCGCGTGATCCTGGCGCCGATGGCCGGTGTCACCGACAAGCCGTTCCGGGTGCTGTGCAAGCGGCTCGGCGCCGGGCTGTGCGTGTCCGAGATGACCACGTCCGATCCGCGCTTCTGGAACACCGCCAAGTCGCGCCATCGCATGGACCACGACGGCGAGCCCGCGCCCATCAGCGTGCAGATCGCCGGAACCGTGCCAGAGATCCTCGCCGATGCCGCGCGCTACAACGTCGATCACGGCGCACAGATCATCGACATCAACATGGGCTGCCCGGCCAAGAAGGTCTGCAACGCCTGGGCGGGTTCTGCGCTGATGCGCGACGAAGCCCTGGTCGCACGCATCCTCGACGCCGTAGTCCGTGCGGTCGACGTGCCGGTGACGCTGAAGATCCGCACCGGCTGGGCCGCCGACCAGCGCAATGCGCTGGCGATCGCGCGGATCGCGCAGGAGGCCGGCGTCGCCGCACTGGCCGTGCACGGGCGCACGCGCGACCAGCAGTACACCGGTGTCGCCGAGTACGACACGATCGGCGAAGTGAAGGCGGCGCTGTCGATCCCCGTGTTCGCCAACGGCGACATCGATTCGCCGGACAAGGCGGCGCAGGTGCTCGCGGGTACCGGCTGCGATGCGGTGCTGGTCGGTCGGGCCGCGCAGGGTCGTCCATGGATCTTTCGCGAGATAGGCCATTACCTGGCCACGGGCGAATTGCTGCCGCCGCCTTCATTGGCTGAAGTGCGCGATGTGCTGCTCGGTCACCTCGCGCATCTGCACGAGTTCTATGGCGAACCGTCCGGCGTTCGCATCGCCCGCAAGCATCTGGGCTGGTATGCCAAGGACCGGCCCGAGAACGGCGCATTCCGCGCCGTCGTCAACCATGCTGAAACCGCAGACGCGCAATTGCGGCTGACCCGCGACTACTTCGATGCATTGATCGCCGGTGTGCCACCTCAGCTGCCGGTGGCCGCCTGAGAGGTTGACAGCGTTGCGGATCCTTCGCGTGCTCGCGGTCGTAACGCGCGCCGCCGCACAATTGAGGGCACCCGCATGGGTCCTCATCCCCAGGTGGGTCCCTACCCGAATGGGGTCGATTACCGGGATGGACCCACCGCCACACGTGTGAGCCCGACATGAGCGAGCAGACCCGCAGCAACGAATTCCCCTACCTGCATGGCTTCTCGGCCACCGAACAGGCGCGCCTGATGAAGCAGGCGCGCCTGGCCGAAGCGACCATCTTCCACAACATCGACTACAGCGCCGCGCGTCGACTGCTGGAGGTTGGCAGTGGCGTGGGAGCACAGACGGAGATCCTGCTGCGCCGCTTCCCCGAGTTGCATGTCAGTTGCGTCGATCTGAGCGAGCCGCAGCTCGCGGCCGCCCGCGAACACCTGGGTCGCATGCCCTGGCTGGACGACCGCTACCGGCTTCAGCAGGCCGACGCCACCGATCTGCCGTACGAACCGCGCAGCTTCGACGCCGCGTTCCTGTGCTGGGTGCTGGAGCACGTGCCCTCGCCCGCGCGCGTGCTCAACGAGGTCCGTCGCGTGCTGGCGCCGGGCTCCCCCGTTTACATCACCGAGGTCATGAATGCGTCGTTCCTTCTGGACCCGTATTCACCGAATGTCTGGCGCTATTGGATGGCGTTCAACGACTTCCAGTACGAAAGCGGCGGCGATCCGTTTGTCGGGGCGAAACTTGGAAACCTGCTTCTGGCAGGCGGTTTCCGCGACGTTACCACCGAGGTCAAGACGTTCCACTACGACAACCGGGAACCAGCCCGACGCAAGACGATGATCGCTTTCTGGGAGGAATTGTTGCTGTCGGCTTCCGATCAACTGATCGACGCAGGCAAGGTCACGTCCGACGTGGTCGATGGCATGCGTCACGAAATGCACCAGGTGCAGAACGATCCCAACGCGGTTTTCTTCTACTCCTTCGTGCAGGCGCGGGCCACGGTCTATTGATCTGGGCGGAGTAACCGGCGCCCGCCTTCGCCGAGCATTGAGCTTCGACATGACTCAGGTCATGCATGACGTAGGTCATGGCCTGCCGTCGTTGCGCTTGCGGAGCCTGCATCGTCGCTAATGGCCCCATCGTGACGCGTCCATGTTGCGGCCAATCTGGAAGCATCCGGCATCCGCGCATTCGCCGCTGGCTGCGTTCGGCATATGCGTAACGCCTGAAACTGTTTCGCTGGCAACTGTCCCGCGCACGCGCAGTCACGCAGCGTATGCCACCCATCAATTCCACCCACAACGCTGCGATCGAGATCTTTCGCAGATTGCATGCCATGCAACGGAGCTTATGCGTGCCAACGCAGGTCGAAAGTAATAGCACCCAATGGGCGATGTCTTTCCACCCACGCTTGTGAGGAACTACACGCACCGGGATCAGTCGATGCGCTTCCTTCCCCAACGTCCCGGTCACGGAGGCAGACATGAAAGCCAAGATCGCAGCACTTGTGGTCGCCCTAGCGACCGTCGCACCAGCGGCCTG
>DATDBD010000211.1:0-3944 GCA_036525015.1 Lysobacter sp. | reverse complement strand
GGCAGCACGTTGAGCATGGACGATTCCAGCGTCAGCACCGAGCCGTCCGGGCAGGCACGGACGAAATTGGCCAGGTTGTAGATGTTCGGCGCGTCGAAGCCGCCACCAATGGCCACCCAGGTCAGGATCAGCGGCACGTTGCAGGTACCACGGCGCATCATGCGCTCGACGGTTTCGATCTGCGTGATGTTGGCGAGCTGGAAGTGGGTCTGGATGCCGTTGGCCGAGAGCCGACGGATGTGTTCCTCGACCCACTCCGGGCCGGCCGGGATCGTCATCTCGCGATAGGCGCGAAAGCCCTCCGGCGTGCCCAGGCTAGTGCCGGCCAGGTCGGCCTCGCACATCTGCTCGACCACGTTCATCTGGTTGGTGTTGATGGCGAGGGTCACCTGGTCCGGCTTCGGCGTAAGGTCCGCCAGCATGTGCCGGGTGTCGTCGGACAGCCACTTGGCGACGTTGCCGTCGCCTTCCGGCGCGAACGAGATCGAACCGCCGACCTGCAGGATCATGTCGGGCACGCGGGCGCGGATGCCGGCCAGCAGCTCGTTGAACATGGACAGGCGCTTGGAGCCCTTGCCGTCGAGTTCACGCACGTGCACGTGCAGCACGGTGGCGCCGGCGTTATAGCAATCGACCGCCTTCTGGATGTGCTCCTCCATCGTCACCGGGATGTCCTCCGGGAAGTCGGACGGCATCCACTCCGGGCCGTAGGGCGCGGCGGTGATCACCAGCTTGGGCTGGTTCTCGGGGAACAACGATCCATCGAGGAAATTCATGGTTTTCTCCGTCTGCTCAGTCTTGCTTTAGTCGTGCTTGGGTTGCTTCGGCGCTTCGGTCGTGTTCGGTCGTGCGGATCAGTAAGGCACGTCGCCGATGATTCCGGCCCGATCCATCTTTCGATGGCACGGCGGGTAATCCATCACCGCGTAGTGCTGGGTGCTGCGGTTGTCCCAGATGGCAACGCTGTTGGGCTTCCAGCGCCAGCGCACCTGGTACTCGGGGACATAGGCCTGGCTGATCAGGTACTGCAGCAGGTGCTGCGCGCCCGGAGCGTAGTCCTGGCCGTAACGCACGTTGTCGGGCGTGTGGAAGTTGGTGAAATGCGTGGTGTAGGCGTTGACGAACAAGACCTTCTCGCCGGTATCCGGGTGGGTGCGCACGACCGGGTGCTCGGCATCGGGAAACTGCGCTTTCAGTGCCAGGCGCTTCTCGATCGGCAAGGCGGCGCCGAACGTGGCTTCGATGCTGTGCCGGGCGCGCAGGCCGGCGATCTGCTGCTTGATGTGCTCCGGCAGCTTCTCGTAGGCGAGCGCCATGTTCGCCCACATCGTGTCGCCGCCCACCGGCGGGCATTCCACGCAACGCAGCACGCTGCCGAAAGGCGGCGCCGCGCGCCAGGTGGCATCGGCGTGCCAGGAGTTCTCGTAACGGTCGTTGGGCTTGTCCGGCGTCTTGTAGATGCGCACCAGCCCCGGATGATCCGGGTCGCTGCCGGCGACCGGGTGATCCTCCAGCTCGCCGAAGCGGCGGGCGAAGGCCACATGCTCGGCGGGCGTGAAGTCCTGGTCGCGCAGGAACAGCACCTTGTGCTGGACCAGCAGGCGGCGCAGTTCCTGGAACAGGCCGTCGTCGTGGATGGCATCGGCCAGGTCGACGTCGGAGAGTTCGGCGCCGATGGCGCAGGTCAGTAGTTCGATGCGCATGTCAGCCTCACTCAGATGACGAAAATCGAGGACCCGGTGGTCTTGCGCGACTCCAGGTCGCGATGCGCCTGCACCGCGTCCTGCAGCGCGTAGCGCTGGTTGATTTCGATGCGGATGCGGCCAGCGCCGACGTGGTCGAACAGTTCTGCGGCCAGCTCGGCCTTCTCGGCCGGGTCGGCGATGTAGTCGGCCAGCGCCGGACGGGTCAGGTAGAGCGAGCCCTTCATCGCCAGCATCTGCGGATTGAACGGCGGGATCGGACCCGATGCGGTGCCGACGCAGACCATCAGGCCACGACGCTTGAGCGAATCGAGCGAGGACTCGAACGTAGTCTTGCCGACGCTGTCGAACACCACCGACACGCCCACGCCATCGGTCAGCTCGCGCACGCGCTTGGCGACGTCCTCGTGGCTGTAGTTGATGACGTGGTTGCAACCGTGCGCGCGGGCGATTTCAGCCTTGGCCTCAGTCGAGACCGTGCCGATGACGGTCAGCCCGAGCAGCCGCGCCCATTGCGCGACGATCAGGCCGACGCCGCCGGCCGCTGCGTGCAACAGGATCGAGTCGCCGGCGCGGAACGGATAAATGCGGCGCATCAGGTAGGCCGAGGTCAGGCCGCGCATGGTCATCGCCGCGGCGGTTTCGTAGCCGATGGTCTCGGGCAACTTGATCAACGGTGCGGCCGGCACCAGGCGCTCGGTGCTGTAGGCGCCCAGGGTGTTGACGAAGCCGGTGTAGGTCACCCGGTCGCCGACGCTGACATGGTCGACGCCCGGACCCAGCGCCTGTACGACGCCCGCCGCTTCGACGCCGATGCCCGCGGGCAGCGGAATCGGATAGGTGCCGTTGCGGAAATACGTGTCGGCGTAGTTCAGGCCGACCGCGACGTGACGCAGCCGCACCTGACCCGGGCCTGGCTCACCGACCTCGACCGGTTCGTAGCGAAGAACCTCGGGGCCGCCGGCCTCATGAAATCGAACCGCGTGGGCCATGGCAGTCTTGCAACCTCTCTGGAAACCGGGAGCCCTGATAGGGCGAACGCTTCCGACTATAGGCAACAGGGGTGCGCAACTCTTGACAAACGGCGACAATGACTTGTCATTTCATGACACCCACCCGAGCCGCCGAACCGTCCATGAGCACCCTGATCCGTGCCGCCACCATGAAGAACTACTTCGAGGTGGCGCAGCAGCTCGGCCTCAATCCGCAGCCATTGCTGAATGCGGCCGGCCTGAGCCGGACCATGCTGGCCGACCCCGAGCGGCGTATTCCGGCCGCCGCCGCCGTCAGGCTGCTGGAGGAATCCGCGCGCCAGAGCGGCTGCGACACTTTCGGCCTGCGCATGGCCGAGTCGCGGCAGTTGTCGGATTTCGGCGTGGCCAGCCTATTGCTGATCCACCAGCCGACGCTGCGCGATGCGCTGGTGGCCACCATGCAATACCGCCACCTGCTCAACGAGCTGTTGGCGATACACGTGGAGGAACGGGGCCGGACCGTGGTCATCCGCGAGGAATTCGTGTCCGACGTGGGTACGACCTCGCGACAGGCCATCGAACTCGCGCTGGGCGCCCTGTACCGCCTGTGCGGCTTCCTGCTGGGGCCGCACTGGAAGCCGCACAGCGTGAACTTCGCCCATGCAGCGCCAGAGAACCAGCTGGTCCATCGCCGTGTGTTCCGCTGCACCACGGAGTTCGACCGGGAGTTCAATGGCATCGTCTGCGATGCCGCCGATTTGAACTTCCCCAATCCGTCCGCCGATCCGGCCATGGCCAGCTACGTCAAGCGCATGGTGGAATCGCTGCCGGGACCCGCCCAGAACTCCATCGCCACCGATGTGCGCAAGGACCTCTACATCCTGATGCCGATGGGACAGGCGACCATCGAGCAAGTGGCACGCGGCAGGGGCATGAACGTGCGCACGCTGCAACGTCGGCTCGAAGAAGCCAACGAGATCTTCTCCCATATCCTGAATTCGGTCCGCGCGGAACTGGCGCTGCGCTACATGGAAAACCGTCAGTACTCGCTGCAGATGGTCGGCCGCCTGCTGGGCTTTTCCTCTCCCAGTTCCTTCACCCGCTGGTTCAGCGCCGAATTCGGCATGGCGCCACGCGAATGGCGCAAGGCTGCCGGGAACACCACTGATGTCGAGTGAAGGCGCGGCGAAACCCGAGCATGTCGTCCAGGGACATCTACACGTCGAAGCCGGCGCCGCTGAAATCGATGCGGGCAAGGCGCGTAGAG
>DATDBD010000210.1:0-6337 GCA_036525015.1 Lysobacter sp. | reverse complement strand
TCGGTTACTCGCAGGTATCTCCGTTGCGTTCCGGAGCACCGGCGCAGGGCAGTATCGGGGCCTGCAATTACCCGCGCTTCGACACCGGCCGATTTCGCGTCGCACAAGCCGATTTGCGCGAAAGTGCGCAAACAATTTTCCGCCCGCGGTCATTCGATCGGACCTGTCGAAGCGGTCGGCGCATCGAGATCGACATGCCTCGCTGACCCGCGCGTCACGTGTCCGACTCGGGTCCGCACACGCATCGCAGTGGCGCGAAAGCCCAGGGCCAGGTCGGACGGACGCACGCCGCTCGGGGTTCGAATCGTGCGCCAGACACCTCGATGCAAAGCGACACGGGGCGGAATCGCTCGATCGGAATGTGTGGACCGCACCCTCGAAAAACATGCGGTTTTACGCACGCCACACGCCAAAAAAAACCGGCCGCACTGGGCGGCCGGTCGCGGGTGACGGCTGGGAAGACGGCTTAGTGGTCTTCGTCTTCCAGCAGTTCGGCGTAGTCATCCGGGGCAAGCAACTCGTTGAGCTGTTCCGGCTCTTCGAGTTCGACGGTGAAGATCCAGCCTTCGCCGTAGGCGTCCTCGTTGATCGTTTCCGGCTTGTCGGCCAGCGCGGCATTCACCGCCACGACCTTGCCGGACACGGGCGCGTACACGTCAGAGGCCGCCTTGACCGACTCGACCACCGCACATGCATTGCCCGCCTGGACACGGTCGCCCACGTTGGGGAGCTCGACGTAGACCAGGTCTCCGAGCAGGCCTTGGGCATGGTCGGAAATGCCGACGGTGGCCTTGCCGTCACCATCGATGCGGACCCACTCGTGGGATTTAAGGAACTTCAGATCACCGGGGATTTCACTCATGGCGTTGGCCTCGAACTCTGCGGGGGACGGCTGGGAACGGTGGCTAGTTTAGCGGCGCAGCCGCGCCGTGTGACAGGGTCGCAATCTCAGTCTGGTACGTAGGGTGCACGACCGCTGATCAAGGCCGCGCGCAGGGCATCGATCCGGTCCTGGCCCCAGAACGGCTCCCCATGGAACACATAGCCCGGCAGCCCGGGCAGGTCGGCGGCGATCGCCGCCTGCGTATTGAGGTCGTACACGTTGCCCACCTCCTGCGATGCCGCCACGGCCATCACGGCGGACGCATCGAAGCCGTGGCCGCCGAGCAGGCGCGCGACCACCTGTGGATCGGCGAGATCGAGATCGTGCGCCCATAGCGCGCGGAATGCGGCGTCCATGTATCCGGCCGGATCCTGGCCCGCCTCGACCAGCGCGATGACGCAGCGGTCGGCCAGGGCAATATCGACGGGAAAGAACCTCGGCGCGAGGTTCAGCGGCAGGCCGCGCTGCTCGCGCCAGCGCTGGAGTTCGACCAGCCGGTAACGCTGCCGCGCCGGCGCGCGTTGCCCCAACGGCAGCCCGCCGTTGGCGGCGAACAACTCGAAGATCCGCACCGGGCGATAGAGCGGCCTGGCGCCGGCCTCCCGCATCACCGAAAGCAGCGCCGCATGCCCGAGATAGGCGTACGGGGAGAGCAAGCTGAAGAAATAGTCGACCGTCGGCACGGTCGGGGAAGTGGCCATCGCTGGACGCCTCATACCAGTGGGTCATCAGAATCCGAGACCTGCACGATGCCCGACTAGCCGTGCACACACGGATCATGCCAATGAATCGGGTCGGCAAGCCTCAAAGCATGAAGCCGGCTTTCGCCGGTTTCATGCTTCAGTGGAGAGTGCTCAGCCCAGCACGCCTTCCTGCGGCTGGCCATCGCGCACGAACGGGAACTTGACCACGCGCACCGGCACTTCCTTGCCGCGGATGTCGACGCGGACGTTGCCCGGCGCACCGGCCGGCACACGCGCGAAGGCGATGGCCTTGCCCAGCGTCGGCGAGAACGTGCCGGAAAGGATTTCGCCTTCGCCGTTGTCGGTGAGCACCTTCTGCCCGTGGCGCAGCACGCCCTTCTCGTCCATGACCAGGCCGATCATCTGGCGTGGCACGCCGGCGGCCTTCTGCGCTTCCAGCACGCCGCGACCGATGAAGTCGCGGCCCTCGTCAAGCGCGACCGTCCATGCCAGCGCGGCTTCATACGGCGATACGGCGTCGTCCATATCCTGGCCGTAGAGGGCCATGCCGGCCTCCAGGCGCAGCGTGTCGCGTGCACCCAGGCCCGCCGGCTTCACGCCGGCCTGCAGCAGCTCGTTCCAGAACGCGACGGTCTGGTCTTCCGGCACGACGACCTCGAAGCCGTCCTCGCCGGTGTAGCCGGTACGCGCTACGAACACGTCGACGCCGCCCGTCGTGCGCGCTTCGCCGGCGGCGAACTTGCCGAGCTTGGCAATGGCGGCGCGGTCTTCTTCGCGCAACAGACCGAGCACCTTCTCGCGAGCCTGCGGACCCTGTACGGCGATCATGCCGAAGTCGGGACGCTCGGTGACCTGCACGTCGAACGCCTTGGCCTGCTCGGTGATCCATGCCAGGTCCTTCTCGCGCGTGGCGGCATTGACGACCACGCGGAAGAAGTCCTCGGTACGGAAATAGACGATCAGGTCGTCGATCACGCCGCCCTGCGGGTTGAGCATGCAGGTGTAGAGCGCCTTGCCCGGCACCTTGAGCTTGTCGACCGAGTTGGCGACCAGGCGGCGCAGGAAATCGCGCACCTTGGCGCCACGCAGGTCGACCACGGTCATGTGGCTGACGTCGAACATGCCGGCTTCGCGACGCACCAGGTGGTGCTCGTCGATCTGCGAACCGTAGTGGATCGGCATATCCCAGCCGCCGAAGTCGACCATCTTGGCGCCGAGAGCGCGGTGGGCGTCGTTGAGGATGGTCTTCTGGATCATGGCCGGGTCTGCGTGAAGGGGAGCCCGGCATTATCCCAGATGCGGCGCGGCTTAGCCGGCTGGCTGCGCATACGCCGGCGCACGTGGCGCTAGCTGTCCACCTGCTGCACTTTCAGCGTCATGCCATCCACGGCGACGATGCGCACGGTAGTGCCCGCTGGCAAGTCGGGGCCAGCGACATCCCAATACGCATCGGCGATCTGCACGCGGCCCTGGCCGTTGACGATCGCCCGCTCCAGCGGCACGGCGCGCCCGATCAACGCGGCCGCGCGACGATTGAGCACGGGTTGATCGCTACTGGGCTCGCGGCCACGAAACCACTTCCGGTACACCTGGATGGACACGAAGCTGAGCACGACGAACACCGCCACCTGCGCCAACACCGACACACCGGGCACCAGCAGCACGAGTACGAACACCGCTGCCGCAGCGAAACCCAGCCACAGCATGAACGCGCCCGGCGCCAGCGCTTCGGCCGCGAACAACAACAGCGCCACCGCGGCCCAGGTCACCGTCTCCCAGTTCCATTGCATGGCTCAGCCTCCGGTGCGCGGCAGCGGCGGCACGGCGTGGGTGGGCTGTCGATCCAGCGCTTCCTTGGCCAACTCGGCGATACCGGCCAGCGAACCGATCACGCCCGCCGACTCCATCGGCATCATCACGAACTTCTGGTTCGGCGCCTCGGCCAGCGCCTTGAACGCCTCGATGTATTTCTGCGCGACGAAGTAATTGATGGCCTGCACATTACCGCTGGCGATGGCGTCCGATACCAGTTGCGTCGCCTTGGCCTCGGCCTCGGCCAGGCGTTCGCGTGCCTCGGCCTGGCGAAAGGCGGCTTCCTTCTGGCCCTCGGCTTCGAGGATCACCGACTGCTTCTCGCCCTCGGCTTTCAGGATCGCGGCCTGACGGAAGCCCTCCGCCTCGAGCACGTTGGCGCGCTTCTCGCGCTCGGCCTTCATCTGGCGTGCCATCGAATCGACCAGGTCGCGTGGCGGCTGGATGTCCTTGAGCTCGATGCGGTTGACCTTGAGTCCCCACGGATGGGTCGCGGCGTCGACCGCCATCAGCACCTTGGTGTTGATCTCGTCGCGCTTGGACAGAGACTCGTCCAGGTCCATGGAGCCGATCGCGGTACGGATGTTGGTCATCACCAGGTTGAGGATGGCGACTTCCAACTGGGCGACCTCGTAGGCGGCCTTGGCGGCGTCGAGCACCTGGAAGAAGACGATGCCGTCGACTTTGACCACCGCGTTGTCCTTGGTGATCACGTCCTGGCTGGGCACTTCCAGCACCTGCTCCATCATATTGATCTTGCGGCCGACGCCGTAGACGATCGGGATCAGGAAGTGCAGCCCCGGGTCCATCGTATGGGTGTACTTTCCGAAGCGTTCCACCGTCCACTCGTAGCCCTGCGGCACCATCCTCACGGTCTTGAACAGGATGATCACGCCCGCGAACAGCACCACCACCGCCAACAGCGTACCCAAACTCATGGTGTCCCCTCCCTGTATTGGGACCGAGTATAGGTGGAAGCCCCTCCCGGTCGAGCCGTGCGACGGTTTTCCCGGCCGCTGCATCTAGCTATGTGACATGCCACCGAACACCGACTCCACCGAGCCATCGGCGACACCCTCCCTCCGGAGCAGTTTCGCCATCGACGTACCCGACGCCGTGCTGGCACGGGCGCGTGCGGGCGAGCGGGCCGCGTTCGAACAGTTGTACCGCTGGTTCGAACGGCCGGTGTTCAACCTGGCCATGCGCATCGGTGGCGATCGCGAGGAGGCGGCCGAAGTGCTGCAGGAAACCATGCTCAAGGTGCTCGGCAAGATCGGCGACTTCCGCGGCCGCCAGGGCAGCCCGTTCTGGGGATGGCTGCGGCAGATCGCCGTCAATGAGGCGCTGATGCGCCTGCGCAGCCAGCGCCGTTTCGCCAACGACCTGGTGTTGGAAGACGACGGCGCGCACGTCGCGGACCCCGGCCCGTTGCCGGCCGCGGCGGCCGACGCCGCCGTCCTGGCGCGGGCTTTGAACCAGTTACCCTCGGCCACTCGCAGCGTGCTCTGGCTGTACCACGCCGAGGGTTACACCCACGAGGAGATCGCGGCGCTGATGCAGCGCACGCCGAGCTTCTCCAAATCGCAACTCGCCCGCGGCAGCCGCCGCCTGCGCGAACTGCTCGAACCGGAACAGACCGCAATGCCACGGGAGAGGGCCCATGCCTGACACTGCCCATCCAAACGCGATGCCCCCCAACGACTGGAACACCGCCTTCGCCGCGCTGCCAATGGAAGCGCCGCCGACCGATGGCTGGTCGCGCTTGTCCGGGGCGCTGGACTCGCGTGCCGCCATCCGTTTCCCTCGACACAGGCGCAGTCGCTGGCTGGCACTCGCGGCCGTGCTCGCCATGGTGGCGCTGGTCCCTGTGCTGCTGATGCGCGAACACGACACTTCGGCACCTGGTTCTGAGCTTCCCGCAAAGGTTTCGGTCGCGACTCCGTCGTCGGCAGCGTCCCGCACTTCACCTGACACCGTCGCGGCGGCAACGCCGCCGAATACGATCGCATCGAACAGGACCGCTCCTTTGGCGGCCGGTGTGCCCGATGTCAGCGCCGATGTCGCCAAGGCGGCGTCCCCCCGCACGGCATTGGGACAAGCCAAGTCCAGGCGCTCCTCGACGCCTACGCGGCGTCCTCCATCGACGGCGGTTCACGACGCGACCACACGCCCGGGCGCCGATGCGATCGCCAGCAGCGACTCCGCCGGCACGACCGCAGCCCCCGTCGATGCAAGCAATGACGGCGCCGACACGCTGATGCAACTGCAGGCCGAATCGGCACGACTGGAAGCGCTGATCGCGATGACCCGTGACGACCGCGTCGGCAGCGCGGCGGCGACGGTGATGAGCGCGGAACTCGACCAGCGCATCGGCCTGATCGATGCCGGCCTGACCCAGAACGCCTTGCCCCTCGATCAACGAGAGGCGCTGTGGCGCGAGCGCGTGCGCACGCTGCGCGATCTGGCCGGCGTAGAGACCACCCAACTCTGGCTCGCTGCACAGGGCGAGCGCTATGACGGCGCCCTGGTCAGCGTCGACTGAACCCACCCGACCACGCAGGACGAGACACGCCATGAAACTCAGCCAAGCCAAGCCGACCCTGATCGCCGCGTCGATCGGCCTGCTGCTCGCCTGCACCGCCAGTGCGCAGGACAAAGGCAGCGACCCCGACAAGGCCCGCGAACTCGCCGCCGCTCGCGCCGACCTCGACCGCGCCGCCAAGCGTGTCGCCGAACTCAGCCGCGAACAGGGCGGCACCGAGACCTTCGTCTTCGAACGCCGCTTCGAGTCGCATCCGGTGCTCGGTGTCGTGCTGGCACTGGATTCTGGCGCTGGCGTGCGTATCGCCGCAGTCACGCCCGAAAGCGGCGCCGCCAAGGCGGGATTGCGCAGCGGCGATCGCATCACCGCGATCGACGGGAAGCGCCTGACCGACAA